>NZ_LZJJ01000462.1:0-16115 GCF_001667625.1 Mycobacterium sp. E1715 | reverse complement strand
TTCCCCGGCCGACACCGGTGGGTCGAAGTGGGACAAGCTGTTTCGCTTCCTGGCGCTCGACCGGCTGCAGTCGCGGCTGCATCGGTGGCGGTTCAATTTGACAACCGGCGCCGTGCGGGAAGAACGGCTGTCGGACTCCATCACCGAGTTCGGCACCATCAACCCCGACTACGCCGCGGGCAACTACCGCTACGCCTACGCCGCGACCGGCAAACCCGGTTGGTTCCTGTTCGACGGGCTGGTCAAACACGACCTGCAAACCGGAAGCCAACAGGAATTCGCCTTCGGCGAAGGCGTCTACGGAAGCGAGACGGCGATGGCGCCGCGAGTCGGTGCCACCGGCGAGGACGACGGCTACCTCGTCACGCTCACCACCGACATGAACGCCGACGCCTCCTACTGCGTGATCTTCGACGCGGGCCGGATCGCCGACGGGCCGGTGTGCAAACTTCAACTGCCCGAGCGCATCTCGAGCGGTACCCATTCGACGTGGGCACCCGGCGCACAGCTGCGACACTGGAACACCGCCGAGTCGGCGGCCGGAGCGGTCGGGCTGTGATGGCGCACAACCCCCGCCGCACCACGCACTGGCCCCCGCAGCTCGCACCGATCGGCGGCATCCGGTTCGCCCGCCGGTCGTCGAACTTTCAGGACACGGTGCGGTTCTACCGCGAACTCGTCGGGCTGCCGCTCTTCGAGACGTTCGGCGAGAGCTACGGCAGCAACGGCGCCATCTTCGGCCTGCCCAGCTGGAACCTGACCCTGGAAATCGTGGAATCCGTCGAGCCCGTCGCGGTCGACCCGCACGAACAGCTGTGCCTCTACTTCCCCAACCGCCGGGCGCAGCAGGAGGCGATCGCACGGCTTCGGGCCGCCGGGCACGAGCCGGTCGAACAACATCCGTACTGGGAGGCAACGGGCGCGTTCACCTACCGCGACCCCGACGGCCGCGAAATCGTGTTCGCGCCCTTCGTGTTCGGCGTCAACGAGCCCAGCGAGAGCGCCAGCTCGGGCAAGCACGAGTTCCCGTCGCCCTGAATCCTCAGCGGCCGGACCGTCGGGAAGCCAACGCCGTGATGACCGCCGCGATCGAGCACACCACCGCGCACACCGCCGCCACCGCGCCGACGTAGAGGCCGTACTGCGCCGACACCGGCGGATTGACGTTCAGCTTGTAGTACCAGGCCGTGAGCGCGACGATCAGCAGCGAGATCAACAGTGCGCCAACCGAAGCCAGCCGCACCGACAGGCCGCGGCCGACCATCGCGCCGGTGACCAGCAGCGCCGAGGACAGCAGCACGATGAGCTGACCCGCGCCGAACCCGCGCGGAAGTTCCAGGTTGCCGTGCGCGCCCCCGATGGCGTTGGCCCAGCCCCCGCCGTTGACGGCCGTCGTCAGCCACGGCAGCCACGCACTGGCCGAGATCACCAACGCGAAAAGCGCCACCAGCCACCCAGGACGCAGCCGGCGAGTCATGCTAGCGAGATTAACCGACTCGGGACCGGTGGCCGAGGCGATCAGCGATGAACGCCGCCGTGTCCATTCATGCCGGGATCGGGCCGGGTGAACACCGTGACGAAGTTCTCCAGTGACGTGTTGATGTCGCCCCGCAGGGCGGCGGCGACGATCATCCCGATCGGGCCGAACAGCGCCGGGCCGCCGAGGTGGACGTCGAAGCTGACGATGGAGCCCTCCTCGGCGGGCTGAACCTTCGCCATCAGCTTGACCTTCACGCCGCCGACACCGTCCCCGTTGAGCGTCATGCCCTCCGGCGGCTTGTACCGCACCACCGTCCATTTGATCCGGTTGTACATGCCCTTGACTTCGACGATCGACTCCACGACCGTGCCCTTGTCGATGTCGTCGGGCAGTTTGCTGCGCCACACCCGGTGAATGGTCAGCCAGTCCTTGTAGCGGGACAGGTCGGAGGCATGCTTCCACGCCACCTCGGGTGGCAACGGGACATCGATGGATCCGGAGAGTTTCGCCATGAGCTCAGTTCTGGTCGTCGCCTTTTGCCGCGGCCTCGGCTGCCTTCTTGGCCTCTTCCTGCACTTTGTGGATGGTGTCGGAGTACTTGCCCTGCGTCTTGTCGTCGACGAACTCGCCGGCCTTGTCGATCGCCGTCCCGACCTTGTCGGCGTTCTGCGACAACAGGTCTTTGGCCTTGTCGAAGAATCCCATGCACCCGTCCTTTCCCCGCCGCAAATCCTACTAACCCTGCGGGCCCGTGCTCCGGGTGGTCAGCGCCACATCCGCGGCTGCACGCCCAGCATCCGCGCCCGGATCCACCACATCGCCTCGACGGCGGCGGCGCCCAGCACACCGATACCCACGGCGGTCGAGGTCACCACCACGTCGGATGGATCGAGCAGAAACGCCTTGCGGGCCAGCGGGATGCTGAAGATCACGACGTAGGCCAGGGCCGAGGCGATCACCAGTGCGACCCGCCACCACTGGTAGGGGCGAGCGACCACCGCGAGCACCCACAGCGCCGTCATCAGCAACGTGATCAGGGCCGCGGTGGACGCCTGCTCCTGCTGCTGAAAGGTCGCGTGCCGGCCGTGGTAGGCCAGCAGGTAGGAAGCGAAGGTCGCGGCCCCGACGATCAGCCCGGACGGCAGCGCCGAGCTCAGCACCCGCCGGACGAAGCCCGGATAGGCGCGTTCGTTGTTGGGGGCGAGCGAGAGGATGAACGACGGGATTCCGATGGTGAACCACGCCGCGATCGTCACGTGGATCGGCTGGAACGGGTACAACAAGGGGTCCGCTTTGATCACCTTGGCGAACAGGCATTCGATGCCGACCAGCAGCGCCAGCAGCACCGAGTAGACGGTCTTGGTCAAGAACAGGTTGGCCACGCGCTCGATGTTGCCGATCACCCGTCGGCCCTCGGCGACGACGTACGGCAGGGTGGCGAATCTGTTGTCCAGCAACACGATTTGTGCGACGGCCCGCGACGCCGGGCTGCCGGCGCCCATCGCGACGCCGATGTCGGCATCCTTGAGGGCCAGCACGTCGTTGACGCCGTCTCCGGTCATCGCGACGGTATGCCCGTGCGATTGCAGTGCGTGCACAATCGACCGCTTCTGGTCGGGCCGCACCCGGCCGAACGTGGTGTAAGCATCCAGCGCGTCGGCCAGTTGCGCGGGTTCGGACGGCAGCCGGCGCGCGTCCATCGTCTCGCCGCGCAATCCGAGTTTGTCGGCTACGGCCCCCACGGACACCGCGTTGTCGCCGGAGATCACCTTCACCGAAACACCCTGCTCGGCAAAGTAATCCAACGTCTCCGCGGCGTCCGGGCGGACCCTTTGCTCCAGAACCACCAGCGCGACGGGGGTGACGCGGCCCGGTGCGTCCGGGTGGTCGACGGTCACATCGCCGGTTCCGACCAGCAGCACCCGCAACCCCTGCGCGCCGATGCGCTCGGCCCGCTCGGCCGCTTCCGACGCCGGATCGAGCAGCACGTCCGGCGCCCCGATCACCCAATTGCCGCGGTCGCCGTAGGACACCCCGCTCCACTTGGTGGCCGACTTGAACGGGGCGGTCGCTGTGACGGTCCAGTCGGGCGGCCGCTGATAGGTCTCCGCGATCGCCTGCATGCTGGCGTTGGGGCGCGGGTCGGCGGCGGCCAGCGCCGCCAGCGCCTCCTCGACGTTGTTCCGTTGCACCGCTTCGAGTTCCTCGACCCCCGCGACGCGCATGCCGTTTTCGGTCAGGGTGCCGGTCTTGTCCGCGCAGACCACATCAACCCGGGCGAGCCCCTCGATGGCGGGCAACTCCTGCACCAGGCACCGGCGCTGGCCGAGCCGGACGACCCCGACGGCGAACGCGACCGATGTCAGCAAGACCAGCCCCTCGGGCACCATCGGCACCAGCGCACCCACCGTCCGCAGCACCGACTGCCGCCAGCCCGCGTGGGTGGTGAAGAACTGGGTGTAAATCGTCAGCAGGCCGGCAGGCACCAACAGGTAGGTGATGAACTGCAGGATCCGGTTGATGCCGTTGCGCAGTTCGGATTTGACCAAGGTGAACTTGCTGGCCTCCTCGGCGAGCTTGGCCGCGTAGGCCTCCGGCCCGACCTTGGTGGCGCGGTAGGCGCCCGACCCGGCGACGACGAAGCTGCCCGACATCACGGCGTCGCCCGTGGCCTTGCCGATCGGGTCGGCCTCACCGGTCAGCAGCGACTCGTCGATCTCCAGGTTCGTCTCCTCGACGATCTCGCCGTCGACGACGACTTGGTCGCCGGGTCCGAGTTCGATGATGTCATCGAGGACCACCTGTGCGGGCGGCAGAGTCCTCGTCCCGGATTCCCTGCGCACCAATGGTTTCGCCTGCCCCACGATCGCCAGCGCATCCAGTGTCTGCTTGGCCCGGATTTCCTGCACCATGCCGACGACGCTGTTGGCGACGATGAGCAGGCCGAACATCCCGTTGATCAGCGAGCCCGTCGCCAGCACGATCAGCAGCAGCACGCCCAGGATCGCGTTGATCCGGGTGAAGACGTTGGCCCGCACGATGTCCGGGATGCTGCGGGTGGCACGTTCGCGGACAGCGTTGCTCTTGCCATCGGCGACCCGCTGCGCCACCTCGGCATCGGTCAATCCGGGGATCATCGGGTGAACGTCCCAAGCTTGTCGGAGTCGTAGTACTCCAAATTGAGGGCGTTTCCGGAGAACACGGCCTTGGAAACCGTTCCGGGCGGCGCATTTTCGTCGGTCAGACCGAAGGTGAAGGTGTCGCCGTCCCAGTGCGTCAGGGGGACCGCCCGGTTCTTCGGTCCCATCGTCAGTTGCAGCGCCCCGTCCCGTTCGGTGACGACGGCCGGGCCCCAGTAGTCGTTGGCGTACACGCCGGCGTATTGGCCGAGCGGCCTGGCCGGGGCGGGGTTCGCCGGCGGCTGCTTGCCGACCAGCGAGCCCTCCGGGTTGTTCAGCCAGCCGATCGCCTTGTTGTAGAGAGCGCCCCAGTCCTCGCGGATCTGGCCATACTCAACGAGGTCCATGAATTGGGCGGTCAGCGTTTCCGGGATGCCGTAGGGCGCACCGTTGGTCAGCGCGACGATGGCCAGGTCCTCCGAGGGCAGCACCACGAAGTTGGTCGCCGCGCCGAGATCGAAGGCGCCCGAATGGCTGTATTCGGTGCGCCCCGACGAATCGACCGACGCGTTGAAGCCGTATCCGTAGAACCCGGTGCGCGCCCCGGGGGTCTTCGCGGGTGTCGAAACCATCCGCGGACTGATGGCCGGCAGTAAGGCTTCCGCCGAGGTGATCCGCTGGCCGTTGTAAGTTCCGTTGCCCAGCAACATCATCAGCCAGCGCGCCATGTCGTTCACCGACGAACTCACGCCGCCCGCCGGCGACTGCGCGTCCGGGTCGCGCTGGAATCGGGGCTCCCATCTGCCGTCGATCTTGATGTGGTTCACAGCGCGGTTGGGCCGGGCGAGGAAGTCGGCGAACCGGGAACTCGTCGAGGTCATTCCCAGCGGCCGGTACAGCTCCTGGTCCGACAGGTCCTCCCACGACTTGCCCGCCGCGGTGGCCACCGCCTCGGCCGCCGCCGTCACCCCGTAGTTGGTGTAGGCGTAACTGGCCCGAAATGGGGCCAGCGGCAGGAACTTCAGCCGCTCGAGGGTCTGCCGCCGGTCATAACCCAGGTCTTCGAGTTTGTCACCGGCGTGGTCGGGCAGCCCGGAACGATGCGAATAGAGGTCGGCGACGGTCACGTGGCTGGTGACGTAGGGATCGCTGAGCGTGAACCACGGCAGCTTGGACACGACCGGCGTGTCCCAGGCGACCACGTTCTCACTGACCTCGTGCGCGACCACCGTCGAGCCGACCGATTTGGATACCGACGCCAACTGGAAGACGGTGTCCGCGTCCACCCTGTTGCCTCGACCCTGCCCCTTGCTGGCGTCCTTGATGCCGAAGCCCTTGGCGTACAGAACTTTTCCACCGTGAACGACAGCCACCGCCATGCCCGGGACGCCGGTGCTCTTCATCAGGTCGCCGACCAGGCCGTCGACCTTCGCGACGGCGTCGTCGATGCGGCCGGCGGGGATCGCAACGCCGGACACCTCGTTGGGGGGTGCGTCAGAGAGCGCGGGCGGGCTGGAAGCCGGTTGCGCGGGCCCGCATCCGGTCATGGCGAGCAGCACCGTGACAGCGGCCGCGGCCGCGCGTTTCGTCATGGCGGAACTTTAGCGTGGGGAGGTTGCCGGGCCTCAGAATTCAGAGCCGCCACCAGGGATTCGATTTCACCGGCGATGTGGGATCGATGCGCTGGCCCGGAGCGGGCACCGCGACATTGACCCGTTCCGGTTCCGCGGCGGAGAGCAGTCGCTCCACCGGCTCGGCCCACGGGTGGGGGGCCAGCCGGAAGGTGCCCCAGTGGATCGGCACGAGCAGCCCGGCCTCGGTGAGGTCCAGGTGCGCCCGGACCGCCTCCTCGGGGTTCATGTGGACGTCCGGCCACGCGCTGTTGTAGGCCCCGATGGGCAGCAGGGTCAGGTCGAACGGCCCGTGCTCTTCGCCGATGCGCGTGAAGCTCTCGGTGTAGCCGGTGTCTCCGCCGAAATAGGCGCGATGATTCGGGCCGGCGAAGGCCCATGACGCCCACAGCGTGGTGTTGCGGTCCAGGAAGCGTCCCGAAAAGTGCCGCGCCGGCAGGCAAGTCACGATGAGCTCGTCGACCTTGGCGCTCTGATGCCAGTCGAGTTCGACGATGCGGTGCTCGGGGATCCCCCAAGCACGCAGGTGGGCGCCGACGCCGAGGGGGACGAAGAAGGGTGCCCGCTGCGTGCGGGCCAGCGCCAACACCGTGTCGATGTCGAGGTGGTCGTAATGGTCATGGCTGATCACGACGGCATCGACGGCAGGCAGCCCTTCCAGTTGCACCGGGGGCGGATGCAGCCGCTGCGGCCCGACGATGTCCGACGGTGAGCACCGGTCGCTCCACACCGGGTCGGTGAGCACCCGGTAGCCGTCGATCTCCAACAGGGCCGTCGAGTGGCCGAACCAGCTGACGGCGAGCCGCCTGGGATCACCGTCGAAGAGCGCCGGCGCGGCCAACGGGATCGGCGAAGCGGGCCGGCCCACGCTGCGATTGCCGATCAGCTCCCAGACGACGAGCCGCAGTTCCTCGCGATCCATTACGAAGTTCGAGGCGGGGTCGAGGTTGAGGAATACGCCGTCGCGGTAGTTCGGTGACCCCTCGGCCACGGCCCGGATCGCGGCGGGGTGCGCACCCAGGGCCGCCGGTGCGCCGTGCAGCGCCCGCACCACCCAGCCGCCGGCCGCCAGCGACGCCGTGCCCGCGGCCAGCCGCAGCGCCCCCCGCAGCATGAGGGTCAGGCTCCCGTGAACTTGGGCGGTCGCTTCTCGATGCGGGCCACCTGGGCTTCGACGACGTCCTGGCTCCCCCACGCCTTGTCGAAGAGCTCCTTGTGCACCGGCAACGAATCGTCCATGGCGCCGTCATCGTTGAGCACCCGCTTGGCGTGCTGGATCGCCAGCGGCGCCAGGCCGGCGATCTCGGCGCCCCACGCCTGGGCGTCGGCCACTGTCCCGATGCGGTTGGCCAATCCACACTGCAGCGCAACTTCGGGCGTCAGCTTTTCTGCGGTCAGCAGCATCGCACTGGCCCGCCCGTGACCGACCAGCGAGGACAGCCGACGGATGCTCCAGTTATCCAGCGCCAGGCCATATTTCGAGGTCGGAAATTGAAAGAATGCCTCCGGTGCGACGACCCGCAGATCGCATCGCATCGCCAGCTGCAGGCCCGCGCCGATGGCCGGACCGTTGATGGCGCCGATCACCGGGATCAGCGTGGCATCCATCAACTTGTGCAGCTCGATGAGCCGGTCGGGGTAGTCGGCGGCGAACGCATCGCCACTCAGGTCCGCACCGGCGCAGAACGCCGTGCCCTGCCCGGTCAGCACGATGGCCCGAACGGTGCCGTCGCTGGCCTTCTGGAAAGTTTCCCGCAGCTCCTCGACGAGTTCGGAATTCAGGGCGTTGCGGCGCTCGGGCCGCTGCAGCTCGATGGTCAGCACGGCCTCAGCCTGGGTAACACCGATCATGGCAGCCACCCTATATAGCCTCGTGTCGTGAGTCGTATCACGGCTGCTCAGCTGCGCGACGCGGTGCTCGACGACGGTTCCTTCGTCCGCTGGGACAGCGAGCCGCTCGCCGTGCCGGTCAGCGAGGCGTATTCGCGGGAATTGGCCGACGCGCGGGCGGCCACCGGCCTGGACGAATCGGTGCTGACCGGCGAGGGCCGCATCTTCGGGCGCCGAGTGGCGGTCGTGGTGTGCGAGTTCGGTTTCCTGGGCGGCTCGATCGGGGTGGCCGCGGCCGAGCGGATCACCACCGCGGTGCAGCGCGCGACCGCCGAGGGCCTGCCGTTGCTGGCCTCGCCGAGCTCCGGCGGCACCCGCATGCAGGAAGGCACGGTCGCCTTTCTGCAGATGGTGAAGATCGCCGCCGCGGTGCGCCTGCACAAGCAGGCGCACCTGCCCTACCTGGTCTACCTGCGCAATCCGACCACCGGCGGGGTGTTCGCGTCGTGGGGTTCGCTGGGTCACGTCACGGTCGCCGAGCCGGGAGCCCTGATCGGCTTTCTCGGCCCCCGGGTGTACCAGCTGCTCTATGGCGAGCCCTTCCCCGAGGGCGTCCAGACCGCGGAAAACCTGCACCGCCACGGCGTGATCGACGGTGTCGTCGCGGTCGACGAGCTCCGCGGGATGCTCGACCGCGCGCTGACCGTCATCGCCGACCCGGCCGAGCCCCTACCGGCGGCGCCGCCGCCCGAATCGATCCCCGACGTGCCGGCGTGGGACTCCGTGGTGGCGTCCCGCCGCCCCGACCGTCCGGGCGTCGGGCTGCTGTTACACCACGGCGCCACCGATCTGGTGCTGCTGTCGGGAACCGGGCGGGGGGAAGCGGCGACGACCCTGTTGGCCCTGGCCCGCTTCGCCGGACAGCCCGCGGTGGTTCTGGGACAGCAGCGCGTGACGGGCGGGATGGTGGGCCCCGCGTCGCTGCGGGAGGCCCGGCGCGGCATGGCCCTGGCGGCCGAGCTGCGCCTGCCGCTGGTGTTGGTGATCGACACCGCGGGGCCCGCGCTGTCGGCCGACGCCGAACAGGGCGGGCTGGCCGGCCAGATCGCCCAGTGCCTGGCCGAGCTGGTCACGCTCGACACCCCGACTGTGTCGGTGCTGCTCGGCCAGGGCAGCGGTGGGCCGGCGCTGGCCATGGTGCCCGCCGATCGGGTGCTGGCGGCGTTGCACGGCTGGCTGGCGCCCCTGCCGCCGGAGGGCGCCAGCGCGATCGTCTTCCGCGACACCGATCACGCCGCGGAACTGGCCGCCGCGCAAGGCATTCGGTCGCTCGATCTGCTGGTGTCGGGCATTGTCGACGCCGTGGTGCCGGAGCATCCCGATGCCGCCGATGAACCGGTCGAGTTCTGCCAGCGACTCTCGCACGCCATCGCCGCCGAGGTGCACGGGCTGCGCGCGCTACCGGCAACCGAGCGGCTGGCCGCTCGGTTGCGGCGTTACCGCCGAATCGGCTTGCCCTGAGATCGCGCCCAGCGACTCGCGACACAAAAACCACGCACGCGACACGCCGGAAGACGTCGCCGTGGTTTGACTCTCCCGATCACCCGTCCGGCAGTCCGAGGTAGCGCTGAATGGTCGGGCCGAGCCAGTCGACGATCTCGTCGCGGCTCATCTGGACGACCGGAGGCAGCCGTAACACGAAGCGGCACAATGCCATACCGAGGATTTGGGTCGCGATCAGCCCGGCCCGCACGCCGGAGTCTCGGGGCGGGACGAAGGCCTCCACCAGTGGCCGGATCTGGGCACCGAAGATCTCGTGCATACGTTGCGCCGCTTCGCCATTAGTGGTGCTGGATCGCAGCAGGATCACCAGCGCCTCGTCGCCTTCCCAGCGTTCGAGGAAGTGCCGAACCAGCGACCGCCCGACCTGGGCCGGGTCGGTACTCGTGAAGTCGGGGAACCGCAGGTCGAACTCGGCCGCGGCGGCGAACAGCTTGTCCTTGCTGCCGTAGTAACGCATGACCATCGCGGGATCGATGCCCGCGTCGGCGGCGATGGCCCGAATCGTCGCGCCCTGAAAGCCCACCGCGCCGAAGCGCTCGCGGGCCGCCGCCAGGATCACCGCCTTCGTCTCGTCTGCTGACCGTCTCATGTCAACAATTGTAGGCCAACAACTGTTGACATAGCCCCGCCGGCGCGCCAGCATGGGGTTATGCCAACAAGCGTTGACTAACTCACGAGGGAGAGGAGCCGACCATGAACGACACCGATGTCCTGGTGGTAGGCGCCGGTCCGACCGGCCTGACACTCGCTGCCGCGCTACTCAGCCGCGGAATTCGGGTGACCGTGGTGGACAAGCTGGCCTCGGGCGCCAACACGTCCCGCGCCGCGGCCGTCAACGCCCGCACCCTGGAAGTGCTCGAAGAGCTCGACGTCACCCGGCGGATGGTCAAGGCCGGGGTGATCGCACCGCGATTCACCATGCGACAGGGCCGGCGCGTCTTGATCCCCGTCGATTTCAGCGAGCTGCCGACCGAACACCCGTACACCCTGATGCTTTCCCAGGCCGACACCGAGCGGCTGCTGCTCGAGCGGCTGCACGAACTCGGCGGCGACGTGGTCCGGCCCAAGACGTTGCGCGGCATCACCCAGGATGCCGACGGCGTCACGGCGACGTTCGACGACGGCGACACGATCAGGGCCCGCTACGCCGTCGGCGCGGACGGTATGAACAGCACTGTTCGCACGCAAGCCGGAATCGGCTTCACCGGTGGCGAATTCGCGGAGTCTTTTACGCTCGCTGACGTACGAGTGACCGGCAAAGCGCCCGGCAATGAGGTGATCCTGTTCTACGCCAAAGACGGCCTGACGGTTCTGGCACCGCTGCCCGGTGGCATCTTCCGCGTCGTCGCCCCCACCGCCGATGCGCCGCAACAGCCTTCGGCGAAGTTTGTCCAGGCACTCCTGGACACTCGCGGATTCGGGCCGGGCCAAACGGTCGTGACCGAGCTGGTGTGGGGATCGCGGTTCCACATCCATCACCGCGTCGCCGACAGCTACCGGGCCGGCCGGCTGTTGCTGGCCGGTGACGCGGCCCACGTGCACAGCCCCGCGGGGGGTCAGGGGATGAACCTGGGGATCACCGACGCGGTGGCGCTGGCCGGGGCTCTCGCCGAGGTCCTGGGGGGCGGCCCGGAAACCGCGCTGGACGCGTACAGCGCCGCCCAGCGCCGACGCGCGGAGCGGGTCCTGAAACTGACCGGACGCCTGACGCGGGTGGCGACGCTGCCGCGCCCGTTGCGGCCGCTCCGCAACATCGGAATGCGCCTGGCCGCAGGGGTTCCGGCGGTCCGACGGCGGCTGGCGCTGCGGCTGAGCGGCCTCGCGACCCAGTGATCGCTGGGCCAGACGAGGTGGGCGATCCATGATCCCGACTCGGATCCGAACACCCGACCAGCGAATGTCCAATTCCGCCAAAGAGTTTGGCGCGGTCACGCCGATACCAGCACGCGATTTCGGCGCAGCGTCGAAAACGTAACCTTTTAGGCAACGGTGGCCCATCCAGGGCACCGCCCCGCGCGACAATCAGGCAAGATGGGCGGCATGGACACTGGTGGGACTTCGCCTCGCGTCTTGGTCGTCGACGACGACTCCGATGTGCTCGCCTCGCTGGAACGCGGCCTGCGGCTGTCCGGATTCGAGGTGTCGACCGCGGTCGACGGCGCCGAAGCCTTGCGCAGCGCCACCGAGACCCGGCCCGACGCGATCGTGCTCGACATCAACATGCCCGTGCTGGACGGCGTCAGCGTCGTCACGGCGCTCCGGGCCATGGACAACGACGTGCCGGTCTGCGTGCTGTCCGCCCGCAGTTCGGTCGACGACCGGGTCGCCGGGCTGGAGGCCGGCGCCGACGACTACTTGGTCAAACCGTTCGTGTTGGCCGAGCTCGTCGCGCGGGTGAAGGCGCTGCTGCGCCGACGCGGCGCGACCGCAACCTCCTCCTCGGAGACCATCACCGTGGGCCCGCTGGAAGTGGACATTCCCGGCCGGCGGGCCCGGGTCAACGGCGTCGACGTCGACCTGACCAAGCGGGAATTCGACCTGCTGGCCGTGCTGGCCGAGCACAAGACCGCGGTGCTGTCCCGCGCGCAGCTGTTGGAGCTGGTGTGGGGTTACGACTTCGCCGCCGACACCAACGTCGTCGACGTGTTCATCGGCTATCTGCGCCGCAAGCTCGAGGCCAACGGCGGTCCCCGGCTGCTGCACACCGTCCGCGGCGTAGGGTTCGTCCTGCGCATGCAGTAACCAGGCGAGCGGCCATGAATTTTCTGTCCCGGATCCTGACCCGTACGCCATCGCTACGCGCCCGCGTTGTGGTCGCGACGGTCATCGGCGCAGCGATTCCCGTGCTCATCGTCGGCGTCGTCGTCTGGGTGGGCATCACCAACGACCGCAAGGAACGGCTGGACCGCCGCCTCGACGAGGCCGCGGGCTTCGCCATCCCCTCCCTGCCGCGCGGCCTCGACGAAATCCCGCGCTCCCCCTACAACAACGACGCCATCATGACCATCCGCCGCGGTGACCTGGTCAAGTCGAATTCCAACGTGACGCTGCCCAAACTGGACGTCGACTACGCCGACGCGTACGTCAACGGCGTGCGGTACCGGGTGCGCACGGTGACGATTCCGGCGCCCGAACCGACCTCGCTGGCCGTGGGCGCGACGTACGACGCGACTCTCGCCGAGACCAACAACCTGCACCGTCGGGTGCTGCTGATCTGCGGCTTCGCCATCGGCGCGGCCGCCGTGTTCGCGTGGCTGCTGGCCGCGTTCGCCGTGCGCCCGTTCAAACAGCTCGCCCAGCAGACCCGGTCGATCGACGCGGGCGACGAGGCGCCGCGGGTGGAGGTGCACGGCGCCACCGAGGCCGTCGAGATCGCCGAAGCCATGCGCGGCATGCTGCAGCGCATCTGGAACGAGCAGAACCGGACCAAGGAGGCACTGGCGTCGGCCCGCGACTTCGCCGCCGTGTCCTCACACGAGCTGCGCACCCCGCTGACCGCGATGCGCACCAACCTCGAGGTGCTGTCCACGCTGGATATGACCGACGACCAACGCAAAGAGGTGCTGAGCGACGTCATCCGCACCCAGTCGCGCATCGAAGCCACCTTGAGCGCCCTCGAGCGGCTGGCCCAGGGCGAACTGTCGACCTCCGACGACCATGTGCCCGTCGACATCACCGAGCTGCTCGACCGCGCCGCCCACGACGCGATGCGCATCTACCCCGACCTCGACGTGTCACTGGTCCCGTCGCCGACGTGCATCATCGTCGGCTTGCCGGCCGGGTTGCGCCTCGCGGTGGACAACGCCATCGCCAACGCCGTCAAACATGGCGGCGCGACCCGTGTCCAGCTGTCGGCGGTCAGCTCCCGCGCCGGCGTCGAGATCGCGGTCGACGACAACGGCAGCGGCGTGCCCGAAGACGAACGCGACGTCGTGTTCGAGCGGTTCTCCCGCGGGTCGACCGCCTCGCATTCGGGCTCGGGCCTGGGGCTGGCGCTGGTGGCCCAGCAAGCCCACCTGCACCGCGGGACGGCGGCGCTGGAGAGCAGCCCGCTGGGCGGCGCCCGGCTGGTGCTGCGGCTCCCCGGCCCCAGCTAGCGCGACTTTGTCGAAGGCACAAGGCTTTTGACTCGATCCCCCGGCCGCATGTACGCGCGGCCCGTGATGGGTGACCTACCGGGACGACCCCCGCCGGGTCGGGCACACTGGAGCGATGGCCAACGGCAACAAACCGACCGACAACGAAACCCTGGCACACATCCGCGACCTGGTCGCCGAGGAGAAGGCCCTGCGGGCGCAGCTGCAACAGCGCGACATCTCCGAATCGGAGGAGCATGATCGCCTGCGGCGGCTCGAGGTCGAGCTGGACCAGTGTTGGGACCTGCTGCGGCAGCGTCGCGCTCTGCGCGACAGCGGCGGTGACCCCCACGAGGCCGAGGTGCGTCCGCCCGACGAGGTCGAGGGCTACCTGAACTGAGCCACGCCGCAGATGTCGACGCCGTCGTCATAGGGGGCGGCCATAACGGCCTGGTGGCCGCGGCGTATCTGGCCCGGGCGGGCCTTCGGGTGCGGGTGCTGGAGCGGCTCGGACACACCGGCGGAGCGGCCGTCTCGGCGCAGGCGTTCGACGGGGTGGGTGTGCGGCTGTCGCGGTATTCCTATCTGGTCAGCCTGTTGCCGCCCCGCATCGTCGACGATCTGGGCGCCGGGGTGCGGCTGGCGCGGCGGCGGTACTCCTCCTACACGCCCGACCCGGCGACCGATGGCCGCCGTGGGTTGTTGATCGGCGCGGGCGGTGACACGTTCGCCGCGATCGGCGCCGGCCCCGACGAGCACGGGTTCGCCGCCTTCTACGACAGCTGCCGACTGGTGACCCAGCGGCTCTGGCCGACGCTGCTGGAACCGCTGCTCACCCGCGAGCAGGCCCGCCGGCGAGTCGCCGAAGGCACCGAAGCGGCGGCCGCGTGGCACGCGTTGATCGACGAGCCGATCGGGCGTGCCATCACCGCGGCCGTCGGCAACGACGTCGTCCGCGGCGTCATCGCGACCGACGCCCTGATCGGAACGTTCGCTCGCCTCGACGACCCGGCGCTGACCCAGAACGTCTGCTTCCTGTATCACGTGCTGGGCGGCGGGACCGGCGACTGGGACGTCCCGGTCGGCGGGATGGGCGCGCTGACCGGGGCCCTGGCGGCCGCCGCGGTGCGTCATGGTGCCGAAATCACCACCGGCGCCGAGGTTTACGCCGTCGAACCGGACGGTCTGGTGCGTTACCGGGCCCGCGATGCGGAGCACGTCATCCGGGCCCGGTTCGTGCTCGCGGGCGTCACACCGGCGGTACTGGCCGGCCTGCTCGGTGAACGACCGCCGACCCCCGCCCAGGGCGCGCAGGTCAAGGTCAACATGGTGCTGCGCCGGCTGCCGCGGTTGCGTGACGACGCGGTCACGGCCGAACAGGCCTTCGCCGGCACGTTTCACGTCAACGAAGCCTGGACCCAATTGGATACGGCATGCGCGCGGGCAGCCGCCGGGCATGTCCCGGATCCGTTGCCCTGCGAGGCATATTGTCATTCGCTGACCGACCCGAGCATCCTGTCGGTCGACCTGCGCGAGGCGGGCGCTCACACGATGACGGTGTTCGGGCTGCACACCCCGCACTCGCTGTTCGACGGCACCTACTCCGGGGCGCTGCGTGACCGGCTGACCGAGTCGGTGCTGTCGTCGCTGAATTCCGTTCTGGCCGAACCCATTCAGGAAGTGCTGCTGCCCGATGCGCACGGACGCCCCTGCATCGAGACGACGACCACCCTCGACCTGCACCGCACGCTGCGCATGACGGCCGGCAACATCTTCCATGGCGGACTGGCGTGGCCATTCGCGGACGACGACGACCCGCTGGACACGCCGGCGCGGCAATGGGGGGTGGCCACCGCGCACGAGCGGATCATGCTGTGCGGCTCGGGCGCCCGCCGCGGCGGTGCCGTGTCGGGCATCGGCGGGCACAACGCCGCCATGGCGGTGCTCGCCTCGCTGTGACTACCTGAGGTAGCGACCCGCCACTACCGCGCGTCGATGGTCTTGTAGTCGCGCTCGGTGTAGCCGGTGTAGATCTGGCGCGGGCGGCCGATCTTGCTGTCACCCTCGTCGTGCATCTCACGCCAGTGCGCGATCCAGCCGGGCAACCGGCCCAACGCGAACAGCACCGTGAACATCCGGACCGGGAAGCCCAGGGCCCGGTAGATCAAACCGGTGTAGAAGTCGACGTTCGGGTAAAGCTTGCGCTCGACGAAGTAGTCGTCGGTCAGCGCCGCCTCTTCCAATTCCTTGGCGATGTCCAGCAGCGGGTCGCCGCCGAGCTTGGCCAGGATCTTGTCGGCCTGTTCCTTGACGATGCGCGCGCGGGGGTCGTAGTTCTTGTAGACCCGGTGGCCGAAGCCCATCAGCTTGACGCCCTCTTCGCGGTTCTTCACCTTGCGGACGAACTCGCTGACGT
>NZ_LZJJ01000461.1:0-19972 GCF_001667625.1 Mycobacterium sp. E1715 | reverse complement strand
ATTGGCGACGTCGCGCGCCGCCGACGTGGCCACCATCCGCACCCGCTCGACGCCGTGCCGCTTCAGCAGCGCGACGTAATCGGCCAGTGCGTCCCGCGTCCGGGCGATCGCCTCCGGCGCGAACTCGCCCGTCGCATCCACACCCTGGCCCAGCCGCACGATCCGCGTCTCCCGGTGCACGTCGCGCAGCCGGCCGTCGCGAACGTCGGCGATGAGCAACCGGATCGAATTAGTTCCGCAGTCGATTCCGGCGAACCTGCTCACCATTGCCCTGCCACCAGGACGCCGGCCATCGCCGGCTCGGGCGCCAGGATCGCCAGCGCCTCGTCACCAAGCGGGTTGCACCCCGGCCCCTTGGCCAGCGAGTGCGCGATCAGCACGTGCAGACATTTGACCCGGTCCGGCATCCCGCCACCGGAAAACGTCGTCCCCAGGGGCTCGATCGCATCCCGTTCGGCCAAGTACGATTCGTGCGCCCGCCGATACGCCGCCGCCAACTCGGGATCATGGCTCAACCGCTCGGACATCTCGCGCATCAACCCGGTCGTCTCCAGCCTGCTCGCGGCCGCGGTCAGAACCGGATGTGTCAGGTAGTACAACGTCGGAAACGGCGTTCCGTCAGGAAGTTTCGGTGCGGTCTTCACGACGCCGGGCTCGCCGCTGGGGCAGCGGTAGGCGATCTCGAGCACGCCGCGGGGCTCACGCCCGAGCTGACGCGCCACGGCCTCGAGGTCCGCACGATCAACCACCGGGCGCCATGGGATTCGGGGTGGGACCGGGTTCGGCGGGGGGCAAATTGGCCGGCGGCAGGTGCGGAGCATCGGCGATGGTGTGCCACAGCGACGTGTACCAGGGATCGGTGCTGGCCGGTTTCGCCGCCTGGCCTCCCGGCTCGCTAGGGGCCGCCGTCGGCGGAAGCTGAACCTGGAACGGAATATCGCCCGGCTTCACGAAGCCCAGCCGCTCGCGGGCCTGCGCCGCGATGTAGGCCGGGTCGCCGAGTTTGGCCTTCCGCTGCTCGAGGTCGGCGATCTGGCGGCGAAGCGCGGCTTCGCTTGCCGTCAACTGATTCATCTCGGTGCGCTGCGCGAAGTACGTGCGCACAGGGCCGGCGATGGTCAACGTGAGCACGCAGACGACGGCCGCCAGCACCGCCGCCCGCCGCGCGGTGAAACCCAGCCGTTGCTCCGACCGCTGTTCGACCGATTCCGCGGCCTGCCGCTTGATGGGCTCGACGACATGCTCGAAAACCGATCGGGGGCTGGCCTGCTTGGCGGTGGCGGACGGCTTGGAAGAGGGCTTTGCCGTGCGACGCCGCCGAACCGGATCACCGGCCTTCCCCGGACGCGATGCGGGGGAGCGCCGTTTCGGATCCGGCTTGGCGGACAACCTATTTGGCCTCCGGCGCGTAGCGCGGGAACGCCAGATCACCGGCGTAGCGGGCGGCGTCGCCCAGCGCCTCCTCGATTCGCAGCAGCTGGTTGTATTTGGCCACCCGCTCGCTGCGGGCCGGCGCGCCGGTCTTGATCTGGCCGCTGCCGACCGCCACCGCCAGGTCGGCGATCGTGGTGTCTTCCGTCTCGCCGCTGCGGTGGCTCATCATCGTGCGGTACCCGCTGTGGTGGGCGAGCGCGACGGCGTCGAGCGTCTCGGTCAGCGTGCCGATCTGATTCACCTTGACCAGCAACGCGTTTGCGACACCCTTCTCGATGCCTTCCTCGAGGCGTTCGGGATTGGTGACGAAGATGTCGTCGCCGACGATCTGCACACGGTCACCGATAGACGTCGTCAGGGCCGCCCAGCCCTCCCAATCATCCTCGGAGAGCGGGTCTTCGATGGACACCAGCGGGTAGGAGCCGAGCAGCCCGGCGTAGAACTCCGCCATCTGCTCGGCGGTGCGGGTGCTGCCCTCAAAGGCGTATCCGGTTCCGTCGGTGTAGAACTCCGTGGCCGCCGCGTCCAGGGCCAGGGCGACGTCGACGCCCAGCTTGAACCCGGCCGACTCGATGGCGCTGCCGATCAGGTCCAGCGCCGCGGTGGTGCCGGCCACGTCGGGCGCGAAGCCGCCCTCGTCCCCCAGGCCGGTGCTCAGACCCTGCTTCTTCAGCACCGACTTGAGCGAGTGGTACACCTCGGCGCCCCAGCGCAGCGCCTCACTGAAGCTGGGGGCGCCGATCGGGGCCACCATGAATTCCTGAATGTCGACGGCGGTGTCTGCGTGCGCGCCGCCGTTGAGGATGTTCATCATCGGCACCGGCAGGATGTGCGCGTTCGGCCCGCCGATGTAGCGGAACAGCGGGAGCTCGGCGGAATCCGCGGCGGCCTTGGCCACCGCCAGCGACACACCCAGGATCGCGTTGCCGCCCAGCCGGGACTTGTCGGGGGTGCCGTCGAGGTCGACCAGCGCCTGATCCACCAGCCGCTGATCGTCGGCGTTGAGCCCGATCACCGCCGGGCCGATCTCGTCGAGCACGGCCTCCACGGCCTTTCGCACGCCCTTGCCGCCGTACCGTTCACCGCCGTCGCGCAACTCGACGGCCTCGTGCTCGCCGGTCGACGCCCCGGAGGGCACCGCCGCGCGGGCAAACGTCCCGTCGATCAGGGCGATCTCGACCTCGACCGTCGGGTTACCGCGGGAATCGAGGATCTCGCGGGCCCCGACCTGCTCGATAATCGGCACTGAGTTTCTCCTTGCGTGTTCTAGCTGGCGCCGTCAGCGATACATCCTGCTACAGCGGGTGACCCGCCGCATAAGCGGTCGCCCAGTCGCGGACCGCCCGCGCGTAGACGCCCGAGTTGTTGTAGGCCCGCAGTGCGGTGATCCAGCCGCGCGGAGTCCCCAGATCTTTGCCCCGCCAACACAGGTAACCCGCCGCCGCGAGGGCCGCATCGTCGATGTTGTCGGGGCTGACACGCCCGTCGTTATGGGCGTCGACGCCGTACAACCGCCAGGTCTCCGGGATGAACTGCATCGGCCCCATGGCCCGCACCACCCCGTCGTCATCGGTCACTTGTTCCTCGCTGTCGACTATGCGCAGAGTGCCCCCGCTGCCGTCCAGGCGGACACCGCGAATCGGCGGGCTCACATCCCCGTTGGGCGCCAGGCGCGCGCCGCGGTAGGTGCCGTGATGGCTTTCGACCTGCCCGATGCCCGCCAACGTGGTCCACGCGATATGGCACTTGGGGTTCTCGACCTCGGCGACCCGGGCCGCGTACGCGTACGCCTCCAGCGCGATCACTGGAATCTCGAGCGTCGCCGACCGCTGCTCGGCCCAGGCCCGAAGCTGGTCGGCGGGGCGTCCGCTGGCGTGGGTGTCCACCGGCGGCACCGGGGCCCCCGCGGGCGGCGGGACACCCTCCGGAATGAAGAGGCTGAGCTGCCACGTGCAGCTGGAGGCCATCAGCATCGCGGTCGCGCCGATCACGGCAGCCGCGCGCAACCAACGCCTCGGCGACACCATGCTGGTTAAAGCTCCCTCAACTCCCCTGCACAAACTTCCGCAACCATCGTCCCATGTGTTCCGGTCTTGCCCGGCCGCGTCGGGGGCCCGGCGCAGGATTTTGGTTAATTATCGGTTAGCCCCAAGCAGCTTTCGCGGTCACGCGTCGTCGGCCGCGGCATCCACCGCGGCCGCCTCGGGCACCCCGTCCGACGGCCAGTGCTCCCGCCACTCGTCCTCGGTGACCTCCCCGAGGGGTGCCACGTCGAACTCATCGGGGACGTCGCCGCCCCGGCGCGTCGCGGCGATCGCCCGTTCGACCTCCCGGACGGTGTCCACGAACTCCAGAACCGCCGAGCGCAGCGCGCCTTCCGCGTCGCCGCCGGCCGACACCGATATCGAGGTGATTTCGGCGGGTATGAGATCGGCGGGCAGGCCGGCCTTCTCGGCACGCTGAATCACTTTCTGCGCCAGCGCCAATGCGGGCTGCCCGGTATGCACGTCGTCCATCACCGATTTCCGGGGCTTTTCGGCGGCCTTGCGCTCTTCCCATTGCGCCAACTGCTCTTCCAGCGAAATGGTCTGGCCCGCAAGCACACCCGGAACCCGATTGCCCAGCTTGCGCATCAGCGTGACGGCAACGTCGTCGATGGTGAACGGAAGCTGCGGCGCATCCTCGGCGATGCGCGCGTGAAAGAGCACCTGCAACAACACGTCGCCGAGTTCTTCGCGCAACTGGTCGGCGCTGCCGCTGCGCACCGCGTCCAACAGTTCGTAAGTCTCCTCGAGCAGGAACCTGCGCAGCGAGTCGTGGGTTTGCTCGCTCTCCCAGGGCCCCGCGGTGCGCAGCTTGTCCATCATCGCCACGGCGTCGACCAGTCGTTCGCCGCGCGGGGTGTCCGGCGCCGAGATCAGCCGGGCACCGGCCGCGAGGCGCGCCGTGACGGCGGGATGATCGGGGTCGGACGAGAGAAGCACCGGCGCCGGATCATCGGGGTCCCCGGCATGCACCGGACGGGCCGCGGGCAGCGACCACGGCACCGCGACGGGCATCTCCTCGGTGTACTGCACCTCCCCGCTGAGATGTTCTATCGCTTCCACGGGAACCAGCGATGGGCGGCGAGGGTCGAACAAGACGACGATCATGTGCGCCGCTCCTCTCCCCCGCAAGCGGGTGGGGGTACCCCCGGCCGCGCAGCGGCGAGGGGGCGTGCCCCCACATCGCTCCGCTCTGCATCGTCGCCGGCGCGGATCATCGCGCTTGTCGCTCCTCACTGGACATCGCTGCAGGTGACGCACTCGTTATATCAATGTCCGTCTGGGGTTTTCCTTGCAGCGCCGTCACCAGATTGGCCACCATCTGCACCAGCTCGACGTCGCGGATGCGCGCCGCCCCGACACCGCCCGCCCGCGGGATGGGAACCTGCACGGTCGAGGTGGTGGCGCGGTAGCTCGCCGACGGATACATCCGCTTGAGCCGCACCTGGGCCGAATCCGGCAGCGTCATCGGCGACAGCCGCACGGTGGCCGCCGACGGCGCGGACACCTCGGTGATGCCCGCGGCGCGGCACAGCAGCCGCAACCGCGCGACCGCCACCAGGCGCAGGGCCGGTTCGGGCAGCGCGCCGTAGCGGTCGACGAGTTCGTCGACCACGGCGTCGACGGCCGCGTCGTCGGAAGCCGCCGCCAGCCGTCGGTACGCCTCCAGCCGCAGCCGGTCGCTGGCGATGTAGTCAGGCGGGAGGTGCGCGTCCACCGGCAGGTCGATCCGCACGTCCTTGGGCTCCTCGGCGGTGGTCACCGTCTGGCCGTCGGCGGCCGCGCGGTAGGCCTCCACGGCCTCGCCCACCAGCCGCACGTACAGGTCGAACCCGACCCCGGCGACGTGCCCGGACTGCTCGACGCCCAGCACGTTGCCGGCGCCGCGGATCTCGAGGTCCTTGAGCGCGACCGCCATGCCCGCGCCCAGCTCGTTGTTCTGCGCGATGGTCGCCAGCCGGTCGTAGGCCGTCTCGGTCAGCGGCGCGTGCTGCGGGTACAGGAAGTAGGCGTACCCGCGCTCGCGGCTGCGGCCCACCCGGCCGCGCAGCTGGTGCAGCTGCGACAGCCCGAAGGTGTCGGCGCGCTCGACGATCAGGGTGTTGGCGTTGGAGATGTCCAGCCCGGTCTCGACGATCGTGGTGCAGACCAGGATGTCGTATTCGCGGTTCCAGAACCCCTGCACGGTGCGTTCCAGCCGGTCCTCGGGCATCTGTCCGTGCGCGACGACCACGCGCGCCTCGGGGACCAGCTCGCGAACATGTGCCGCGGCGCGGTCGATCGAGCTGACCCGGTTGTGCACGTAGAACGCCTGCCCGTCGCGCAGCAGCTCGCGCCGCAGGGCGGCCGCGACCTGCTTGTCGTCGTGCGGGCCGACGTAGGTCAGCACGGGATACCGCTCTTCGGGCGGCGTCAGGATGGTCGACATCTCGCGGATCCCGGCCAGGCTCATCTCCAGCGTGCGCGGGATGGGGGTGGCGCTCATGGTCAGCACGTCGACGTGGGTGCGCAGGCTCTTGATGTGCTCCTTGTGCTCGACGCCGAACCGCTGCTCCTCGTCGACGACGACCAGCCCCAGGTCTTTCCAGCGCACCCCGGTCTGCAGCAGCCGGTGCGTGCCGATCACGACGTCGACCGAGCCGTCGGCCAGGCCCTCGATCACGGCGCGGGACTCGGCGTTGTCGGTGAACCGCGAGAGCCCCTTGACGGTCACCGGGAAGCCGGCCATCCGGTCGGTGAACGTCTGCAGGTGCTGGTCGGCCAGCAGCGTGGTGGGCACCAGCACCGCGACCTGCTTGCCGTCCTGGACCGCCTTGAACGCCGCGCGCACCGCGATCTCGGTCTTGCCGTAGCCGACGTCACCGCAGATCACCCGGTCCATCGGGATCGGCTTTTCCATGTCGGCCTTGACCTCGGTGATGGCGGTGAGCTGGTCGACGGTCTCGGTGAAGCCGAACGCGTCCTCCATCTCGGCCTGCCACGGGGTGTCGGGCGCGAACGCGTGGCCGGGGCTGGCCTGGCGTTTGGCGTAGAGCGCGACGAGCTCGCCGGCGATCTCGCGCACCGCGCGGCGGGCCTTGGTCTTGGTGTTGGCCCAGTCGCTGCCGCCAAGCTTGGAAAGTGCCGGCGCCTGCCCCCCGACGTAGCGGGAGAGCTGGTCCAGGGAGTCCATCGGGACGTACAGCTTGTCCGAGCCGCCGCCCCGCTTGCTCGACGCGTACTCGAGCACCAGGTACTCGCGGCGCGCGCCGCCGACCGTGCGTTCGGTCATCTCGACGAACCGCCCGATGCCGTGCTGGTCGTGCACCACCAGGTCACCGGCCGTCAGCGCCAGCGGGTCGACGGTGTTGCGCCGCTTGGCCGCCAGCCGCTTGCCCTCGACGGCGGTGGTTCGGCTACCGGTCAGGTCGGTCTCGGTGATGACGACCAGGTTGGCGCCCGGAATGACGACACCGTCGTGCAGCGGACCCTTGAGCACGCTGACGATTCCGGGCTTGAGCGTGGTGTCCGCCGCGTGGGGTTCCAGCATGGCGGCGGGGGTGTCGGAGTCGGCGAGCCGCTCGACGACCCGGTGCGCGGTACCGGCGCCCGGCGCGACGACGGCGGCGTAGCCGCCGGTCGAGACGTGCGCGCGCAGCATCGCGAAGATGCCGTCGATGTCCTGCTGGTGCCCGCGGGCCGAGGGCGCCGCCCGAACGTCCAGCTCGACTGCCGACTCGTCGGACAACTGGCTCAACGTCCACCACGGGTGACCGGAATTCGCCGCCGCGGCGTGCACGTCGTCCAGCTCGGCGAACCCCGATCCCCCGAATTGCGCCACGTCGACGGGCGCGTCGGTGCCGAGGGCGGCGACCGACCAGGAGGCCTCGAGGAATTCGCTGCCCGTCTTGATCAGGTCGGCGGCCCGGGTGCGAACCTTCTCGGGGTCGCACACCAACACCGGCGTGCCCTCGGCCAGCTGGTCGGTCAGCAGCACGTGTTCCCCGGGCCGCAGCACCGGCAACAGCGCCTCCATGCCGTCGACCGCGATCCCCTCGCCCAGCTTGGCCAGCATGTCGGTCACGCTGCCGGTGATGGCCGGCTCGGCCCCGGAATGCCGGGCGGCGAGCGCGGCGGCCCGTTCCCGCACCTCGTCGGTCAGCAGCAGCTCGCGGCAGGGCACCGCGATCACCGTCTCGACCTCGATCTCGGGGATCGAGCGCTGGTCGGCGACGGCGAACATCCGGATCTCGCTGACCTCGTCACCCCAGAACTCGATGCGCACCGGGTGCTCGGCGGTCGGCGGAAAGACGTCGAGGATGCCCCCGCGCACCGCGAACTCGCCCCGCCGGCCCACCATGTCGACCCGGGTGTAGGCCAGCTCCACCAGCCGGGCGACGACGTCTTCGAAGGCGATCTCCTCGCCGACTTTGAACGTGACCGGCTCGACCAGGCCCAGCTCCGGCGTCATCGGTTGCATCAGCGAGCGCACCGCGGTCACCACCACCTGCAGCGGCGGGCCCAACCGACCATCGTCGGGATGCGCCAGCCTGCGCAGCACCGTCAGCCGGGCGCCGACGGTGTCGACGCCCGGCGACAACCGCTCGTGCGGCAGGGTCTCCCAGGACGGAAAGGCCGCGACGGCATCGCCGAAGACGCCGCGCAATTCAGCGGTCAGGTCGTCGGCTTCGCGACCCGTCGCGGTGACCACGAGCAAAGGCCCCAACCGCGCCAGCGCGCTGGCCACAAAAAGCCGTGCACTGGCTGGACCCACCAGGCGCAGCTCGGCCGGTCGCTCGGCCGCGCTTTCGATCAGTTGCTGGAAGGTCGGCGCGGTGAGCGCCAATTCAACGAGCCCCGCGATCGGGGGTTCTGGGCGAGCAGGCCCCGGTGCGGTCATGATGAATCCATTCTAGGGGCGCCAGGATTCGTCAATATTGAGCCCGGGACCGTCAAGGGTTCGTAAGGAAGCCGCCCTTCGGCCCCGTGCCGGCCCACGTTGGATTCATGACATTGCTGGAGATCCTGCCGTCACTTGGTCACGCGGCCCCGCCGCGGTTCGATCCCGCGATCTGGCCCGTGACCGCCCACCCCGACGAGCAGGGCGGGCTCTGCGTTGGCGGGGTGCCCCTGGCGGACATCGCCGACGAGTTCGGCACGCCGGCCTACGTCATCGACGAGACCGACTTCCGGCGCCGGGCCCGCCGTTACCGCAAGGCGCTGCGTGGCGTCCAGGTGGTCTACGCGGGGAAGTCGCTGCTGACCACCGCGGTGGCCCGCTGGGCCCGCGAGGAGGGCCTCGGCATCGACGTCTGCTCGGCCGGTGAGCTGGCCGTCGCCCTTGCCGGTGGGGTGGATCCGGCCCGGATCGTCGTCCACGGCAACGCCAAGTCCCTCGATGAGCTGCGCGACGCGGTGGGCGCCGGCGTGGGGCGGATCGTGCTGGATTCCTGCATGGAGATCGCCTACCTCGCCGGCCTGGCGCGCGGGCGTCAGCCGGTCCTCATCCGGGTGACGCCGGACATCGATATTCACGGGCACCGGGCGGTGGCGACCGGAATCAGCGACCAGAAGTTCGGCTTCACCCTCGCCGGAGACCACGCCGCAGAGGCGGTCAAACGCGTGCTGGCGCACCCGATCCTCGACCTGGTCGGCCTGCACTGCCACATCGGCTCGCAGGTTACCGACCCGACGCTATACGGCGAAGCGATTCACCGGCTGATCGCCGCGATGGCCGACATCCGGGCCCGCCACGGCGTCATCCTGACCGAACTCAACCTCGGCGGCGGGCACGCCATCCCCTACGTTCCCGGCGACCGCGAACTCGACCTCGACGCGCTGGCCCGTGTTATCGAGGGCGCGCTGGACGAGGCCTGCGCCGCGGAGCATTTCCCCCGCCCCAGGGTGGTGGTGGAACCCGTCGACGGCGGCTAACTGTCCTGCAGCCTGGGGTCGGCCTCCAGGTGGGTCAGCCCGTTCCACATCAGGTTGACCAGGTGCGCCGCGACCACTTCCTTCTTGGGTTCCCGGGTGTCGAGCCACCATTGCGCCGTCATCGACACCGAGCCCACCAGCGCCTGCGCGTACAACGGCGCCAGCTCGGGATCCAGGCCGCGGCGGGCGAAGTCGCCGGCCAGGATTGAGCTGACCTGGTTGACGGCGTCGTTGAGCAGGCTGGAGTAGGTGCCCGAGCTGATGGCGGCCGGTGAGTCGCGGATCATGATGCGGAAGCCGTCGGTGCGCTCTTCGACGTACGTGAGCAGCGCCAGAGCGACCCGCTCGACCCGCACCCGGGACCGGTTGTTGGTCAGCGACGAGGTGATGCCGTCCAGCAGCGCCGACATCTCGCGGTCGACCACCACGGCGTACAGCCCCTCCTTGCCGCCGAAATGTTCGTAGACGACCGGCTTGGACACGTTGGCGCGCAACGCGATCTCCTCGATCGAGGTGCCCTCGTAACCGCGCTCGGCGAACAGCGAGCGTGCGATGCCGATGAGTTGTTGCCGGCGCTCGGTACCGGTCATCCTGGCGCGCGGGGCGCGTGCCTCTTTGTCCGGCTCCTTGTCGAGAACAGCCACGTCAATCAGCGTATAGCGTCGCAGGCACCGAACCGCCCGTCTTTCCCTCGGCGCCGCGATCGGCCCGTCCACCGTCTAAAGTCTGTTGGTGGCGCGGGCCGATGGGCCTTGCGATCCGTCGTGGTGTAATCGGCAGCACCTCTGATTTTGGTTCAGATAGTTCAGGTTCGAGTCCTGGCGACGGAGCTTTGCTCCCTGGGTCGGGGGTGGGGCCTATGCACGAATTCGGCACGGTTCCCGTACGCAGGCCCCACGGTCGGCGAGTCGGACCGAAGTGGTCTTTGCGTCGACGTCAGGTGTGGTGACACGCTTGACGGCGTGTCGGCGTACAGACACGCACGCTCGCGTCGGAAGGAGAAGCGTGGCGTCTCGTGGTGATACCGCGGTCCTGGTGCTCGCGGCCGGGCCCGGCACCCGGATGCGGTCGGACACCCCCAAGGTGCTGCACACGATCGGCGGGCGCAGCATGTTGTCCCACCTCCTGCACGCGATAACCAAGGCCGCCCCGCAACACCTGGTCGTGGTCCTCGGCCACGACCACCAGCGCATCGCTCCGCTGGTCGCCGAATGGGCCGACGGCCTGGGCCGCGCCATCGAGGTCGCCCTGCAGGACCGGCCGCTGGGCACCGGCCACGCCGTTCTCTGCGGCCTGTCCGCGCTGCCCGAGGACTACGCCGGCGTCGTCGTCGTCACCTCCGGCGACACGCCGCTGCTGGACTCCGACACCCTGGCCGACCTGATCGCGACGCACAACGCCGGATCGGCCGCCGCGACGGTGCTCACCACGACACTCGACGACCCCACCGGCTACGGCCGCATCCTGCGCACCCAGGACAACGAGGTCACCGCGATCGTGGAACACGCCGACGCGACGCCTTTCCAGCGCGAGATCCGCGAGGTCAACGCCGGCGTCTACGCCTTCGACGTTCCCGCGTTGCGCTCCGCGCTGAGCCGGCTGAGCTCGAACAACGCCCAGCAGGAGCTGTACCTGACCGACGTCATCGCCATCCTGCGCGGCGACGGGCGGGCCATCCACGCCCAGCACGTCGATGACAGCGCGCTGGTGGCCGGCGTGAACAACCGCGTGCAGCTGGCGCAATTGGGCGCCGAACTCAACCGCCGGATCGTCGCCGCCCACCAGATGGCCGGGGTGACGGTGGTCGACCCGGCCACCACCTGGATCGACGTCGACGTCACGATCGGCCGCGACACCGTGATCCACCCGGGCACGCAGCTGCTGGGCCGCACCCAGCTTGGCGGCCACTGCGTCGTCGGCCCGGACACCACGCTCACCGACGTCACCGTCGGCGACGGCGCGTCGGTGGTGCGCACCCACGGCACGTCGTCGTCCATCGGCGCCGGCGCCACGGTCGGGCCCTTCACCTACCTGCGGCCGGGCACGGTGCTCGGCGATGACGGCAAGCTCGGCGCGTTCGTCGAGACCAAGAACTCCACGATCGGCACCGGCACCAAGGTTCCGCACCTGACCTACGTCGGTGACGCCGACATCGGCGACCACAGCAACATCGGAGCGTCCAGCGTCTTCGTCAATTACGACGGCACGTCCAAGGCCCGGACCACGATCGGCTCCCACGTGCGCACCGGGTCGGACACCATGTTCGTCGCCCCGGTCACGGTCGGCGACGGCGCGTACACCGGCGCGGGAACCGTGGTCCGCGACGACGTCCCGCCCGGCGCGCTCGCGGTGTCCGCCGGCCCGCAACGCAACATCGAGGGCTGGGTACAGCGCAAACGGCCGGGCAGCGCGGCGGCCGAAGCGGCCGAAAAGGCGACCGGGGCCGGCGAGCCCGAATAGACATTGTGATTTCGCTATCTGGTAACCCGGCCACATTTCCGTACCATTCGCTACGTACGATTGGCCATCCACTTTTGATCCGAACGGCGAGGGCAGTGCGTTGAGCCACGACTGGACCGACAACCGCAAAAACCTGATGCTCTTCTCCGGCCGTGCGCACCCGGAGTTGGCCGAGCAGGTCGCAAAGGAGCTCGACGTCCACGTCACCGCTCAGACGGCGCGGGAGTTCGCCAACGGCGAGATTTTCGTCCGGTTCGACGAGTCGGTCCGCGGGTGCGACGCGTTCGTCCTGCAATCGGCGCCGGCGCCGGTGAACGACTGGCTGATGGAACAGCTGATCATGATCGACGCGCTCAAGCGGGGTAGCGCCAAGCGCATCACCGCCGTCATGCCGTTCTACCCGTACGCCCGGCAGGACAAGAAGCATCGCGGCCGCGAGCCGATCTCGGCGCGGCTGGTCGCCGATCTGCTCAAGACCGCCGGCGCCGACCGGATCGTGACCGTCGACCTGCACACCGACCAGATCCAGGGTTTCTTCGACGGGCCGGTCGACCACATGCGCGGGCAGAACCTGCTGACCGGGTACATCCGGGACAACTACCCGGACGGCAACATGGTCGTGGTCTCCCCCGATTCGGGGCGGGTGCGGATCGCCGAGAAGTGGGCCGACGCGCTGGGCGGAGTCCCGCTGGCCTTCATCCACAAGACCCGCGACCCGCGGGTGCCCAACCAGGTGGTGTCCAACCGCGTCGTCGGCGAGGTGCAGGGCAGGACATGTGTGCTGATCGACGACATGATCGACACCGGCGGCACGATCGCCGGCGCGGTCAAGTTGCTGCGCGACGAGGGCGCTGGTGACGTGATCATCGCGGCCACCCACGGCGTGCTGTCCGACCCGGCCGCCGAGCGGCTCGCTGCGTCCGGCGCCCGCGAGGTGATCGTCACCAACACGCTGCCGATCGGCGAGGAAAAGCGCTTCCCGCAGCTCACCGTCTTGTCCATCGCGCCGCTGCTGGCCAGCACCATTCGCGCCGTCTTCGAAAACGGCTCCGTCACGGGGCTGTTCGACGGAGACGCCTAGATGGCCGATACCGTCATCTACCACAATCCCCGCTGCAGCACATCCCGCAAAACGCTGGACTTGTTGCGCGACAACGGGGTTGAGCCGACAATCGTCGAGTATTTGAAGAACCCGCCGGCGCGCGGCGAACTGGTGAAGATGATCGACGACGCCGGGATCGACGTGCGGACCGCGGTGCGCAAGCGTGAATCGCTGTACGCCGAACTCAATCTCGCCGATGCGACCGACGACCAGTTGCTCGACGCCATGGTCGAACACCCGATCCTGATCGAGCGGCCGTTCGTCGTCACACCGAAGGGCACCCGGCTGGCCCGGCCGGTCGACGCGGTCCGCGAGATTCTGTGAGACGTGGGTATGCGGCCGCGGCCATTGCGCTGACACTGTCCGCGGTGGCGTGCGGGCCGAAAACCCCTGACTACCAATCGATCTGGTCGACGACTCCGACCACCACGACCACGACGACGCGGGTTGAAAAGCCCGTGCCGCTGTCGCAGTATCTGCAGAACATCGGCGTCACCGGCCAACAGGTGGCGCCGGGCAACCTGCCCGACCTGACGGTCTCGATCCCGACGCCCCCGGGCTGGTCGGTGGCGAGCAATCCGCACATCTCGCCGGAGACCGTAATGCTCTCCAAGGGCAACAAGTACCCGACCGCCAGGCTGGTGGTGTTCAAGCTGAATGGCGATTTCGATCCGGCCCAGGTGATCCAGCACGGCAACGACGACGCCCAGCTGTTCGAGAATTTCAAGCAGCTCGACGCCTCGACGACGCCCTACAACGGCTTTCCCTCGTCGATGATCCAGGGCAGCTACGACTTGGACGGCACACGCCTGCACAGCTTCAACCGGATCGTCATCGCCACCGGGTCGCCGCCCGCCAAGCAGCGATACCTGGTTCAGCTCACCATCACCGGCCTGGCCAACGAGGCGGTCGCGCAGTCCACCGACATCGAGGCGATCATGCGGGGGTTCGTCGTCGCGGCGAAGTAGCGGCGGTTCACTAGGCTCACATCCATGACGAACTGGACCGCCGCAGACCTGCCCTCGTTCGCCGGGCGCACCGTGATCATCACCGGGGCCAACAGCGGGCTCGGCGCCGTGACCGCCCGCGAGCTGGCGCACCGGGGCGCTACGCTCGTCATGGCGGTTCGCGACGTTCGCAAGGGCGAGAAGGCCGCGCTGCAGATCCGGGGCACTCAGACCGGCCCGGTCGAGGTGCGCCCGCTCGACCTGCAGAACCTGTCGTCGGTGCGCGAATTCGCCGACGGCGTCGACGAGGTCGACGTGCTGATCAACAACGCGGGCATCATGGCGGCCCCCTACGCGCAGACCGTCGACGGCTTCGAAAGCCAGATCGGCACCAACCACCTCGGGCATTTCGCGCTCACCAACCTGTTGCTGCCCAAGCTCACCGATCGGGTGGTCACGGTGTCGTCGATGGCGCACTGGGCGGGTCGGATCAGCCTCGACGACCTGAATTGGAAGACGCGGCGGTACTCGCCCTGGCTGGCCTACAGCCAGTCCAAGCTCGCCAATCTGCTGTTCACCAGCGAACTGCAGCGGCGCCTGGATTCGTCCGGTTCGAAGCTGCGCGCGCTGGCCGCGCACCCCGGCTATTCGCACACCAATCTGCAAGGCGCCTCGGGCCGCAAGCTCGGCGACGCGATGATGTCGGCGATCACCCGGGTGGTGGCCACCGACGCGGACTTCGGCGCGCGCCAGACGCTGTATGCGGCGTCGCAGGACCTGCCCGGCGATACGTTCGTCGGGCCGCGGTTCGGCCAGCTCGGCCGCACCCAACCGGTGGCGCGCAGCCGGCGGGCGCAGGACCCGGCAATGGCCCGGGCGCTCTGGGAGCTGTCCGAGCAGCTCACCGGCACCAAATTCCCGCTCTGAGCCCCTCCGACCGAACCCCACCGCCCCCACCAGCCTCGCCAGCCTCTCGCGCGGCCGGCCGGCGATGTGCCCACCTCCGAGCGACAACGCCCGCGCGCCGCGGGTTGTCGCTGCGAGGCGGGCATCTCGGCTATCGCCCCGGCCAGGTGGCGAAGTGACGCAAGTGACGCAGACCGCCGCAATTTCCGCTCCCAGGTGCGCATGCGTTAACCTGACCGGGCGTCACGGCGAGGGTGACTGGCCTGCCAGCACCGTTATCGACGGAGACCGACGAACTGTCGCGACCCTGGCCGTGCCCCCACACTGACGAGCACACAGGAGCGACACGATGGCCAAGTCCGCAGGCAACCAGCTCACCGCCACGGTGCGAACCGAGACCGGTAAGGGCGCGTCCCGCCGGGCCCGCCGCGAAGGCAAAATCCCCGCCGTCCTCTACGGGCACGGTTCCGACCCGCAGCACCTGGAGCTGCCCGGCCACGACTTCGCGGCCGTGCTGCGCCACGCGGGCACCAACGCCGTGCTGACCCTGGACATCGGCGGCAAGGAACAGCTGGCGCTGACCAAGGCGCTCGACATCCACCCGATCCGCCGCACCATCCAGCACGCCGACCTGCTGGTCGTGCGCCGCGGCGAGAAGGTCGTCGTCGAGGTGACCGTCGTCGTCGAGGGCGACGCCGTGCCGGGCACCCTGGTCACCCAGGACACCAACACCATCGAGATCGAGGCCGAGGCGCTGTCGATTCCCGAGCACGTCACCGTGTCGGTGCAGGACGCCGAACCGGGCACCCAGTTCACCGCCGGCCAGATCGCCCTGCCGCGGGGCGTCAACCTGATCTCCGACCCGGAGATGCTGGTGGTCAACGTGGTGGTCGCGCCGACGGCCGAGGACCTCGAGGAAGAGGGCGCGGGCGAGGTCGCCGAGCGCGAAGAGGCCCCCGCCGAAGAAGAGGCCGGCGAGGCCGAGGCCCCCGCGGACGAGTCCGAGTAGGCGGTTCGCAACGTGGCCGAGCCGTTGCTGGTGGTCGGCCTGGGCAACCCCGGAGACAACTACGCCCGCACCCGGCACAACCTCGGGTTCATGGTCGCCGACCTGCTCGCCGGCCGACTGGGGTCAAAGTTCAAGGTGCACAAGCGGTCCGGCGCCGAGGTGGTCAGCGGCCGGTTGGCCGGACATTCGGTCCTGGTCGCCAAGCCGCGCTGCTACATGAACGAGTCCGGCCGCCAGGTCGGGCCGTTGGCGAAGTTCTATTCGGTGGCGCCGGCCGACATCGTCGTCGTGCATGACGACCTCGACCTGGACTTCGGCCGCATCCGGCTGAAGATCGGCGGCGGCGAGGGCGGTCACAACGGCCTGCGCTCGGTGGCGGCCGCGTTGGGCACCAAGGAGTTTCAGCGCGTCCGCATCGGGATCGGCCGACCACCCGGTCGCAAAGACCCGGCGGCCTTCGTGTTGGAGAACTTCTCGGCGGCCGAGCGCGGCGAGGTGCCGACCATTTGCGAGCAGGCCGCGGACGCCACGGAGTTGCTCGTCGAGCTGGGGCTGGAGCCGGCGCAGAACCGCGTCCACGCCTGGTAAGCGCCTAAGTGACCAGCGTGGCGGAGTGGGACCGGCGCAGCTTGCCCGACGGTGTCTTCGGGATGGTGCCCGGCCCGAGCACCACCACGTTGCGCGGCCGCATGTCGACCTCGGACACCACCTCGCGCGCGACCTGGTGCTCGATGCGGCGCACCTCGGCCGGGTCCTGCCAGGCGTTGGACTCGACGGCGACGGCGAACGTCTCGCGGGAGTGGCCGGCGTCCAGGCGCACCGCGACCGCGCACCCGGGCCGCACCCCCTCGACGCGGCAGGCGGCCCGCTCGATGTCGGTGGGATAGATGTTGCGGCCGGCCATGATGATGACGTCCTTGACGCGGCCGCACACCACGACGTGGCCCTCCTCGGTCATGTAGCCGAGGTCGCCGGTGTCATACCAACCGTTCTCGTCCTGCGCCGGGATGAAGCCACCCATCGTCAGGTAGCCCGGCGTCAGCGACTCGCCGCGCAGCTCGATGACGCCGACGCCGCGGGCGGGCATCACGTCGCCGTTCTCGTCGATGATGCGCGCCTCCAGGTCCTGCAGCAGCGGGCCGAGCGTGGCCAGCCTGCGGGTGTTGCCCTTGGTGGCCGGCACCGCGCGGCGCAGGGCCGCGAGCAGGTCCGCGTCGACCTCGTCGACGACCAGGCCGGCGTTGCACTCCGAGAACGACACCGCCAGCGTGGTCTCGGCCATGCCGTACGCCGGCAGAATCGCCGAGGGGCTCAGGCCGAACGGCTTGCCCGCGTCCAGCAGGTCCTCCACGTCGGCGGGTTCGACCGGCTCTGCACCGGACAGCGCGAAGCGCAGGGTCGACAGGTCGAAGTCACCCGGCTTGGCGTTGCGGCGCAGCCGCTTGGCGAGCAGCGCGTAGGCGAAGTTGGGCGCCGCGGTCATGGTGCCCTTGTACTTGTCGATGAGCTTGGCCCACAGCAGCGTGTCGCGCAGGAAGTCCATCGGCGTGACCTTGACGAGCTCGGCGCCGAAGTACATCGGGATGGTCAGGAAGCCGACCATGCCCATGTCGTGGAAGCAGGGCAGCCAGCTGACCATGACGTCCTTGTTGACGTCGTATTGGGCACCGATGAACATCGCCTCGGCATTGGAGTAGATGTTGCGGTGGGTGATCTGGACGGCCTTCGGGGAGCCGGTGGAACCGGACGTCAGCTGCATCAGCGCCAGGTCGTCCTCGCCGACCTCGACGGGGTCGATCGGTTCCGACGCCAGCAGGTCGGCGACGGTGAGGACCTTGATGCCCTTCTCCTCGAGCACGGGGATGGCCACCAGGAAGGGCTCGGAGACGATGACGGCCTTGGCCTCGATCATGCCGATGACGTTCATCGTGTCTTCGGCCCACACGGCCAGGTCGGTGCGCGGGGTGGGCTGGTGCAGCATCGTCAGGCTGGCGCCGCGCATCCACAGCCCCTGGGCGGTCGGGGCGATTTCCACCGGGAAGCCGGCGAGGACACCGACGGCGTCGCCGAGGCCGATGCCGGCGGCGGCCAGGCCGCCCGCGATGCGGCGGGCGCGTTCGTGGACCTCGCCCCACGTGTGGCGGACCGGTTCGTGGGGTTCACCGGTGACCATGCCCGTCGTCACGGTGCGGGCATTGCGGTACATCTTCTCGGTAAACCTGCTCACACAAACCTCCTCGGTTCCGGCGCTTGCCCCAACGCCCGAGATTTCATATTCCGCCCACTCGGTAGCTCTTCGCAGCAGGCTCGCAAACACAGTCGGGCAGCGGTTAGGTCTCGAAACGGCGATGAGCCGGCAACCCCGCGTCCGGTCGCCCGATAAGCGCGGACCGGGCCCGAAAAACGCTCGTGGGCCCGAAGCACCAGTCGTCCGCCGGGGGCTCCGGCGGACGACGAAAATAAGTGATCTTGCTCAGCGCTACCCGTCACCGCGCATTATCTTAAACTCCTCTTAGGGAACAGCCCAAACGAATGCGCGTTTTGGGGTGATTTTCACACTTCGGTGGGGGCCGGAACCACGCGCGCCCCGGCCACCGGCCCGCTGGCGACCCGCACCGTGCGGCAGACGCCCGCCCCGGACACCTCGGTGCCCACGTCGACGGCCGAGGCCGCCGAGGAGCACAGGAACGCGCACGTCGGGCCCGAGCCGGACACGATGCCCGCCAGGGCGCCGGCCTGGACGCCCGCGCGCAACGTGCGGCGCAGCTTCGGGTTCAGGCTCACCGCGGCGGCCTGCATCTCGTTGCCCAGCAGCGACGCCAGCTGTTCCGGGTCGCCCGCGGCCAGGGCCGCCAGCACCGGGCCCGGCCCGGCGAGCCGGGGCGGGTCGCCCGCCCCCCGAAGGCGGTCGAGCTCGGCGAACACCGCGGGCGTGAGCAGCTCCCCGTCGGCGAACGCCAACACCCAGTGGAAGGTGTTGCGGGACAACACGGTGGCCAGCTCCTCGCCGCGGCCGGTGCCCAGCGCGGTGCCGCCGTGCAGCGCGAAGGGGACGTCGCTGCCCAACCGCGCGGCCAGCATGCGCAGGTCGCGACGCGGCACGTTGAGTTCCCACAGCGAGTTCATGGCGACCAGCACCGCCGCCGCGTCCGCGCTGCCGCCGGCCATGCCACCGGCCACGGGGATGGATTTGTCGATCATGATCGAGACGTCGGGCGCCCGGCCGACGTGTTCGGCCATCAGCTCGGCGGCCTGCCAGGCAAGGTTGCGTTCGTCGGTGGGCAGTTTGTCGGCACCCTCGCCGACGAGCTCGAGCGACAGCACGTCGGCGTTGCGGACGGTCACCTCGTCGAGCAGGGAGACGGCCTGAAAGACGGTTGTCAGCTCGTGGTAACCGTCCTCGCGGCGGTCGCCGACCTCGAGATAGAGGTTGACCTTCCCGGGCACCCGAACGGTGACCGACCCGGTCGGCACCCACTGTGCGGCGGTATTGCCGTCAGACGCGGACACCGGAGCAGACTATCGCTGCCACCGGCCGACCACATGCAGCGGCACCGACGGCGCCGCGGTCAGCCCGGCGAGGTCTGCTGTTGCGTCGCGGTGTCGGTTGGTTCGTTCGATCTGCGCAACAGCCGGACGAAGTCGTCGATGGACAGGGTCTCGCCGCGGCGCGCCGGGTCGATGCTGGCGGCCAACAGGCGACTCGCCGACTCGTTCCCCGAGCCGGCCCACTCGACGAACGCGTTGCGGGCCGTCTTGCGCCGCTGCGCGAACGCGATGTCCACCAGTCCGAAGACCTGACGGCGGAAGGCCTCGTCGGTGGGCCACTGCGGGGTGGCGTAGCGGTCGATGCGCACGAGCCCGGAATACACGCGGGGAATCGGCCAGAAGACCGTCGGCGACACCATGCCGCACCGCCGAACCGACCCGAAGTAGCGGACCTTGACGCTGGGCACGCCGTAGTCCTTGCCGCCCGGCTCGGCGGCGAGGCGTTCGGCGACCTCCGCCTGCACCATGACAGTCACCGTCTGAATGGAGGGGAATTCGGCGAGCAGGTGCAGCAGCGCGGGCACCGCGACGTTGTAGGGCAGGTTGGCGACGACCGCGTTGGGTTGCGCGGCCAACTCGTCCCGGCGAAGGGTCAAGACGTCGCGGT
>NZ_LZJJ01000460.1:0-3973 GCF_001667625.1 Mycobacterium sp. E1715 | reverse complement strand
CGGCCCCCGCACGCCGACGACCTCGCGGATGATCTCCACGATGTAGGTGTAGGAGACGAAGTGCCCGGTCACGCCGACCATGGTGATGATGCTGACGATGATCAGCCGGCGGTTGCGGTGGTGGCGGGACCGGGGGCCCACGCACTTCAGCTGGTCCTCGGTGAGCACCATCTCCGGCAGCAGCGCCCGCGCGGCCACCGTGACGATGACGGCCGCCACGGTCACACACACCACCGCCAGGCGCCAGCCCCACATCAGGCTCATGGCCGCCGTCAGCGGGCTACCGACCACCAGCGCCAGGCTGGTTCCGACGTAGATCGACATCGTCGCGCGGCCGGCGTGGCTCGGCGGTACCAGCCGCGTCGCGATCGGCGCGATGACCGACCACAGCAGCCCGTGCGTGATCGCGCACAGCACGCGACCGGCGGCCAGTACTTCGAAGGTGGGGGCCACCGCCGAGATCATCTGCGAGACGGTCAGGCAGGTCAGGCTCAGCACGAGCACCCGGCGGCGCGGCAGGTGCGCGGTCCAGCGCACCAGCGGAATCGTGGTCAGCGCCGCGACCAGGGCGTACCACGACAGCAGGGTCCCGACGAGGACCAGGCTGACGTGCAGGTTGCGGGCGATCGCCGGCAGCGCGCCGACGGGCAGGATCTCGGCGGTCACGTAGGTAAAGGCCGCCGCCGCCAGCACCACAAGCTGGGCCGCGACCCGTGGCGTCCACGTTCGGGCGGCAGCATTGGTTTCGGCAGTCATGGCGTCGGTATCGGCCGGGCTACCCAGTTCCTGGGTTGTCGCGCCTAATGCGATCACACTGCCTTACCGTACGGACCGCAACTACGGCTCCCCCCTTATCGGGGCCGTAATCCGGGTCTCAACTCGGTCACCAATCAGGAACGAACGAGGCGCGCGATGGCGGCGGAGGCCTCGGCGAGCTTCTGGTCGGCGTCGTCGCCGCCCTCGGCCACGGCGCGGGTGACGCAGTGGTTGAGGTGCTCGTCGAGCAAATTCAGGGCGACCGAACGCAGCGCGCTGTTGACCGCGCTGATCTGGGTGAGGACGTCGATGCAGTACTTGTCCTCTTCGATCATCCGCGCGATGCCGCGCACCTGACCCTCGATGCGCCGCAGCCGCTTGGCGTAGTTGTCCTTCTGCTGCGAATATCCGAGCGCGTTCGTCATCCTGTCCTTCACCCCTGCCCATCCACGCCCGCCGCGCGTGGCCGGGCCGGCGTCACGATTCCACTTTATACCCCGCCCGGGTATGACCCGCACATTTGCCGTCCGGCCTGTTCACGCATACTTGCAGGATGGCCACAACACGCGATGCGTCCGGAGTCACCGACATCAAACCGCGCAGCCGTGACGTAACCGACGGCCTGGAGAAGGCCGCCGCGCGGGGCATGCTGCGGGCGGTCGGCATGGGCGACGAGGACTTCGCCAAGCCGCAGATCGGGGTGGCGTCGTCGTGGAACGAGATCACGCCGTGCAACCTCTCGCTGGACCGGCTCGCCAAGGCGGTCAAGGAGGGCGTGTTCGCGGCCGGCGGCTTCCCGCTGGAGTTCGGGACGATCTCGGTGTCCGACGGCATCTCGATGGGCCACGAGGGCATGCACTTCTCACTGGTGTCGCGCGAGGTGATCGCCGACAGCGTCGAGACCGTGATGCAGGCCGAGCGCCTCGACGGCTCGGTGCTGCTGGCCGGCTGCGACAAGTCCCTGCCCGGGATGCTGATGGCCGCCGCGCGCCTGGACCTGGCGGCGGTGTTCCTCTACGCGGGGTCGATCCTGCCCGGGCGGGCCAAGCTGTCCGACGGAACCGAACGCGAGGTCACCATCATCGACGCGTTCGAGGCGGTGGGCGCGTGCGCGCGCGGCCTGATGCCCCGGGAGGACGTCGACGCCATCGAACGCGCGATCTGTCCCAGCGAGGGCGCGTGCGGCGGCATGTACACCGCCAACACGATGGCCAGCGCCGCGGAGGCGCTCGGCATGTCGCTGCCCGGCAGCGCGGCCCCACCGGCGACCGATTACCGCCGCGACGGGTTCGCCCGCCGCAGCGGTGCGGCCGTCGTCGAGTTGCTGCGGCGCGGGATCACCGCCCGCGACATCCTGACCAAGGAGGCCTTCGAGAACGCGATCGCGGTGGTGATGGCGTTCGGCGGATCCACCAACGCCGTGCTGCACCTGCTGGCGATCGCGCACGAGGCCGACGTGGAGCTGTCCCTCGACGACTTCAGCCGGATCGGTTCGAAAGTGCCGCACCTGGCCGACGTCAAGCCGTTCGGTCGCCACGTCATGTCGCACGTCGACCAAATCGGCGGCGTGCCGGTGGCGATGAAGGCGCTGTTGGATGCGGGCCTGCTGCACGGCGACTGCCTGACGGTGACGGGCGAGACCGTCGCCGAGAACCTGGCCGCGATCGACCCACCCGACCCCGACGGCAAGGTGCTGCGGGCGCTGGACAATCCCATCCACCCGACCGGGGGCATCACCATCCTGCGCGGATCGCTGGCGCCCGAGGGCGCGGTGGTCAAGTCGGCCGGCTTCGACTCTGACGTGTTCGAGGGCACGGCAAGGGTTTTCGACGGTGAGCGGGCCGCGCTGGATGCCCTGGAGGACGGGACGATCACCAAGGGCGACGCCGTGGTGATCCGGTACGAGGGTCCCAAGGGCGGTCCGGGGATGCGCGAGATGCTCGCCATCACCGGCGCCATCAAGGGCGCCGGCCTGGGTAAAGACGTGCTACTGCTGACCGACGGCCGGTTCTCGGGCGGGACGACCGGCCTGTGCGTGGGGCACATCGCGCCGGAGGCGGTCGACGCCGGGCCAATCGCCTTCCTGCGCGACGGCGACCCGATCCGCCTGGACGTCGCGAACCGCGTGCTGGACGTGCTGGTCGACGGGAGCGAATTCGATTCCCGGCGAAAGGGTTTCACCCCTCCCCCGCCGCGCTACAAGACGGGCGTACTGGCCAAGTACGTCAAGCTGGTGAGCACGGCGGCGAACGGTGCGGTCTGCGGCTAGCCCCGATCGCCGCCTCGCTCAACGGGTTTGGATGCTATGCGTGGGTGGCCGCCGCGCGTGTGCGCCTGCCGAAGTAGGTGGCGTTGAGGCCCAACAGGGTCAGCAACGCACCCGCGATCACGTTCGACCACGTCATGCCGGTGGTCAGCGTGACGCCCGGCAGGATCCACAGGGACGCGATGACCCACATGCCGAGCACCGGCATCGTCCAGGTCAACCCGTGTGCACGGTCGAGCGCCGTTGCGAACCCGTACGCCAAGAACGCCGCGGCGACCCCGGCGATCAGGTTCGACGTGGCAAGCGATCCCGTGGCGCTGAAACCCACCAGCCACGGTGACGCGGCCACATACAGGCCCGTCAGCAGCGCCAGCCCGAAGGTGACGTGCGCACTCATCGACTCGGCGACGCGGTCGTAATTCGCGCGCAGGGCCAACAAGTCGGGGTGGTGATCGATTGATGAATGGACTGTACTCATTTTGTGACCTTTCTGTTATGCAGCAAGCCTTTTGAGCTGTCTGCACCCATCCATCTGCCGTCAAGATTACGCCCGATCACGGTCCGATTCGACCACCCGCGTAGCGTCGTGAGGCGTGGACATCGCGGACCGCCTGCGCCTGGACGTTCCGGTCGCGCAGGCCGGCATGGGCGGCGGTCTGGCGGGTGCCGCGCTGGCCGCCGCGGTCGCCGAGGCGGGCGGCCTGGGCACCCTGGGTATCGCCACGCCGCGCCGGCTGCGCGCGTCCATCGATGAGGTGCGCGAGCGGACGCCGGGCCGCGCGGTCGCGGTAAACCTGTTGCTGCACTTCGTTCATCGCGGGCACATCACGGCCTGCGTCGACGCCGGAGTCGACGCCGTCGTGCTGGCCTTCGGCGAGAAGCGGGGGCTGGTACGACACCTGCGCGACGCCGGCATCTTCGTCTTCGTGATGGTCGGCACCCCGGGGCAGG
>NZ_LZJJ01000459.1:0-744 GCF_001667625.1 Mycobacterium sp. E1715 | reverse complement strand
GGACAGCTTCTGGGCGGGAGTCGACAAAGTCGTCACCGACCTGACCCCCAAGAACCAGGATCTGCTGCGCCGGCGCGGTCGGTCTTGCCGATCGGCGATTCCGGGTCGATCAGGATCTCGATGTGCAGGCCGTGATTGACCAGTAGCACCGACCAGTCGGGGGAGCCGAGCTCGCCCGTGTAGCCGGCGAACTTCTCCGGGCTGGCCAGGTCGACGGACCCGTCGCCGGTCGCGACCTTGAGCCGGCCGTCTTCGACCGAGAGTGCGGTCGCGTCGGCCCAGGAGCCGGACTCCAGCGGCACCGCTTGGTCGAGAAAGTTGCGGGCGTAGGCGATGACCTTGTCGCCGCGGACCTTGTTGTAGCTGGTGCCCTTCTCCGCACCGTCGTCCTCTCCGATGACGTCGGTGCCGTAGAGGGCGTCGTACAGCGAGCCCCAGCGCGCGTTCGCGGCGTTCAGCGCGAAGCGGGCGTTGAGCACGGGCACCACCAGCTGCGGGCCCGCGGTCGTGGTGATCTCGTCGTCGACACCCGAGGTGGTGATCGTGAAATCCTCGGGTTCGGGCAGCAGGTAACCGATTTCGGTGATGAACTGCCGGTAGGCCTCGACATCGAAAGGCTCGATCACGCGTTGCCGGTGCCACTTGTCGATCTGGGCCTGCAGCTCGTCGCGCCGGCGCAGCAGATCCTGGTTCTTGGGGGTCAGGTCGGTGACGACTTTGTCGACTCCCGCCCAGAAGCTGTCC
>NZ_LZJJ01000458.1:0-13816 GCF_001667625.1 Mycobacterium sp. E1715 | reverse complement strand
GGCGCCCCACCCGCCACACCGGACCGCCGGGATCCGGGCGGCTGTGACGGAAATTGCAAACCCGAAACAGCACGTCGGCGCGGCATCGGCGCCCGTCACACCCAAGCCGGCCCCGACGGCCATCGACGCGGTGCCCGACCGCGGTTGGCGTCGTGTCCTCCGGCTGGTCACTTTCGGCCTCGTCAACCTCGGCCCTTCGCCGGCGCAGCAGCAGGACGCGCAGTTCGAGGCGACCATCCGCACCCGCCTGCACGGGAACTACAAGGTCGGTGTCCTCGGCAAGGGTGGAGTGGGAAAGACATCGGTGGCCGCCAGCGTCGGATCGCTGTTCGCCGAGCTCCGGCGGCAGGATCACACGGTGGCGATCGACGCCGACACGGCATTCGGCCGCCTCAGCAGCCGAATCGATCCGGCGACTACCGGCTCGTTCTGGGAACTGACCGCCGACAAGAACCTGCAGTCCTTCGGCGATGTGGTTGCCCGCGTGGGACGTAACTCCGTTGGCCTCTATGTCCTCGGCGGCGAGCCGGCGTCGGGTCCGCGCCGCGTGCTCGACGCCGCGATCTACCGGGAGGCCGCGTTGCGCCTGGACCGGCACTTCGCGATCTCGGTCATCGACTGCGGTTCGACGATGGACGCGCCGGTCACCCAGGAGGTGCTGCGCGACTTGGACGCGCTGATCGTGGTCTCCTCGCCGTGGGCCGACGGGGCGTCCGCCGCCGCCAGGACCATGGAGTGGCTGGTCGACCAGGGCTTCGACACTCTGCTGCAGAGCACAGTCGTGGTGCTCAACGATTCCGACGGGCACGCCGACAAACGGACGCGGGCGCAGCTGGCCCGGGAGTTCACCGACCACGGCCGGCCGGTGATCGAGGTCCCCTTCGACCCGCACCTGCGGCCGGGCGGCGTCATCGATGTGAGCCGCGAAATGTCGGCCGCCACGCGGCGGAAGTTCCTGGAGCTCACCGCGACAATCGCCGGCTACTTCGCGGCCCGGCCCGAGAACCAGCGGCCGGGCTAGGCCTGCTCGGCGACCTCGCCCGCCCGTGCGGACGGGTCGGCGATCGCCTCGAGCTTCGCCACCTTCGACCCGCGGATCGTCAGCACGATGACGGCAAACAGCCGGCGGTGGCTGAACGCCAGCAGCACCGGTTGCCCGACGGGACCGCTGACCAGCGTGACGTCGGGCCACAGGTACCGCAGCAGGTTGGTGGCCACCGCGTCCGGCCCGTGATTGATCTGCGGGGGCGGCGCCGGGTCGGCGAGGATCGTGCCCACGCCCCACACCGTCGGATCCAGCACGGCGGCCAACGCGCCAAGGTCACCGTTGGCGCACGCGGTGATGAATTTTTCGGTGACGAGCTGATGCTCGCTCGATGCCACCACGTTCGTTGTAGGCTGAGCGGCAACGAATTTCGCCCGTGCACGGCGCGCCAGCTGCCGACACGTACCGACCGGGCGGCCTACCGTTTCGGAGATCGAGTCGAACGGGACGCCGAACACGTCGTGCAGCACGAAGGCGACCCGCTCCCCCGGACTGAGCCGGCGCAACACCTCGAGCAACGCGGCGCGGATCTCGTCGTCGAGAGTGACCCGGTCAGCCGGATCGGAGCGCTGCGGCGTGGGCCGCTCTCCGACCTCGCCCGGGCGTTCGTAACGAGCGCGGGCCGAGCGCACCTGGTCGAGGCAAAGTCGGCTGGCCACCACCGTCAGCCAGCCCCGAACGTCCTCGATCTCACCCGCCTCGACCCTCGACAACCGCAGAAAGGCCTCCTGCGCAATATCTTCCGCATCCCCGATGTCGCCGAGCATTTGGTAGGCGAGGTTGACAAGATAGGGACGGTGACGACGCCAGGCGTCGGCGACCTGGTCGCTCGCTGATTGCGGCTGGTTCATGCCTCTTCGACGATCTGCTGCGGCAAAAAGTTACGGGATCTGCGTTTGTAACTTTCCCACCTTCCGCCCCGTCCTTTTAGCACCGCAGAAAAATCAGCAGAGAGGAACCATCCCATGACGATCGTGGTAACCGGCGCGACCGGTAACGTCGGGCGACCCCTTGTCACCGCGCTTGTGGCCGCTGGAGCGCCGGTCCGGGCGGTCACCCGCGCGCCGGATAGAGCCGGGCTTCCCCCCGGCGTCGAACTGGTGGGCTCGGCGGCCGACGCGTTACCCGGCGCGTCGGCGGTGTTTCTCAACTCCAGGGCGCTGGGTGCCGACCTGAACGAGGTGGTGGAGTTGTGCGTGCGCGCCGGCGTCACCAGGCTGGTGGCGCTTTCGGCCATCAACGCCGATGACGACTTCGCCCGGCAACCGTCCCGCTTCCGCGGAGACCGCAATAAAGAGGTGGAGCAGCTGGCCGTTGACTCCGGCGCGGAATGGGTGAGCCTGCGGCCCAGCGTTTTCGCGACCAACTTCGCCGGCATGTGGTCCGCGCAGCTGCGCGCCGGCGACGTGGTCTACGGTCCGTACGCTTCGGCTTCGGTGGCGCCCATTGTCGAGACCGACATCGCCGAGGTGGCGGCGCGGGCGCTGCTCACCGACGAGTTGGTGGGACAGCGGATCCCGCTGACCGGTCCGCAGGCCTTCACCAATTCGGAACTGGTCGAGGCCATCGGTGCCGTCCTGGGTCGACAGTTGCGCTATTGCGAGATACCGAATGATGCTGTGCGCCAGCGGTTTATCGGATTAGGCTTTCCGGCAGCCTTCGGCGATGCCTATATCGCCATGCTCGCCGCTACGCTCGACACGCCCGCGCTGGTCACCCATGACGTCGAGAAGATCCTCGGGCGGGCGGCGACCCCGTTCGCCCAGTGGGTCGCCGACCATCGCGACGTCTTCTCCGCCATTGGTTGAGGAGCCCGACATGTCCGAACTGCGCCCACCGCGCTACCTCAAGCCCATGAACAAGGTGATGATGGCGGTCCAACGGCTGGGGATTCCCACCGGTCCGGCCATGGTGTTGACGGTGCCCGGCCGCAAGTCCGGTCGGCCCCGCAGCACGCCGATGACGCCGTTCGAATTCCGGGGCGACCTGTACGTGGTGGCCGGCTATCCCGGCGCCGACTGGGCGGCGAACGCACGGGCGGCGGGCACCGGCAGGCTCAGCCGGGGCCGACGGTCACAGCAGGTCCGGATCGTCGAACTCTCCGCCGCCCAGGCGCGGCCGGTGTTGCGGGAATTCCCGGTCAAGGTCCCGGTCGGTGTGGCATTCGCGAAGCGATCCGGGATGGTGCGTGATGGAACGGCTGACGAATTCGAAGCACTGGCGGGGCGGCTCGCCGTCTTCAGGTTCGAGCCGACTTAACGGCCGGCGCCTGTTGTGAAGTCCCAGAGGGAAAGCGGTGCAACGGTTTCCGTCGGGACCCGTCGCCGACCCGAAGTGGGCGGCCATGGCAGGAGGCTAGGCCGACTTCGCGGTCTCGCGCACGGGGTACCCGTTGCGCTCGGCCAGGGATCGCAATTGACGCAGCGCGAATGCGCGGGGGCGCCCCCCTTCGGGGATCACCACGCCGGCCCACAGGCCCTCCGCGCCGGCCGACTCGACCGCTTCCCGCGCGCACATCCAACGCCGGGGGCACGCACGGCACGCGGCGATGGCCTCGGCGTCCGGGGCGGTGGTCCAACGGTCGGGGTCCTGCGTGCAGGCGCCGAGCGGGATGTTGAACAAAGGTGTTGCGGTCATGGCGATGGTTCCTTCTGAAGCGTTGCGTTCTGCTCATCTGCTTCGCAACGATATAGGACTAACCGCTGCATTGCAACAGTTTGGCTTCGGTATCGCATCGCTTCGTTCGGACGTTTCGCTTCAGCGGCCGGCCCAGTGGGGCGGCGTGACCGGATGGAAAGCCTTTTAAACTGGCTATTTGCGTCGTTACGGCCACTTTTCATCAACAGAACGGGACGGTTACGTAACCGTAGCGTTTGGGCTCGCTTCGGCTCTTCGCCGACAAAGGAGCGTTCGGATGGGAGGCACGAAACCGTAGCGCTCCACGCGCGATCCATGGAGGTCCCCGCGCGCGGATCGCCACAAGATGACGTCCTTGTCGCGTCGGCATAGCGTTCCGACGGTGCGGCTCCGAAACTGTGATTCGAAACGTAGCGGCATGCGATGGAATTTGACGGGTGCGACGGTTAGGATTGCAGGCGGCGGAAGGCCCGCCCAGCTGCCTCGATCGAGGAACCACCGCAGATGCCCCGCACCGAGTCGAGTACCGATCTCGCCGTCCTGGTCATCCATAGCGGTGCGACGTCGCACGAAATCGAGCCCGGTCGGGGCGTAGTCACCATTGGCCAGGACCCGCAGGACGACGTGCGGATCGAGCAGATCTCCGCGGAGCATCTGCACGCCGAACCCGTGGACGGTTCGTGGCGGATCGTGGACAAGGGACCGGACGGCATGTTCGTCGACGGACACCGCATGAGCTCGGTGACGGTGACGGACAAAACGACGGTCCGGCTCGGCGATCCCAGCTCGGGCGAAGTTCTCACGTTCGAGATCGTCACCGGTGGACGGCCCGAACAGAAGTCCGATGGCGTCGAGCCGGATCCGGGGATGGCCCGCGCGGGCGCGGCCGCCGCCGCGCGCCGTCGGGAACTGGGCATCAGCCAGCGCAGCCTGGCGGCCGACGGGATCATCAATGCCGGCGCCCTCATCGCGTTCGAAAAGGGCCGCAGTTGGCCGCGGGAGCGCACCCAGGCCAAGCTCGAGCAGGTGTTGCAGTGGCCCGCCGGGACCATCGCGCGGATCCGCCGCGGACAGCCCGACGCCGGCGAAGAGATCCCACCGGCGGTCGCTACCGGCACCACCAAAACCTCGACCGAGGCCCCGCAGTCCGATGCCCCGGCCTCGCTGATCGCGCAGGCGATCGTCGCCGCCGTGGACGGTTGCGGCCTGGCCATCGCGGCATTGCCGTCGCCCGACGACCCGGAGTTCACCGAGCGCGCGACGCCGATCCTTGCCGATCTCCGGCAACTCGAGGCGATCGCGGTGCGCGCCACCCGCATCAGCCGGATCACGCCCGAACTGATCAAAGCCCTGAGTACGGTTCGGCGCCACTACGACGAGCTGATGACGCGCGGTGCGACCGCCCCGGGCGCCCCGCTGGCACAACGCCTCTACGCGGCCCGGCGGCGGGCGAACCTTTCTCCCGCGGAGACCGCCGAGGCGGCCGGGGTGACCGAAGAAATGATCGTGCGGGCGGAGGCCGACGAGGCGGTGCCAGCCGAAGTCGCCGACGCGATCGAAACGCTGATCGGCCATATTCACTGAGCGCGGCGGCGCACCCGCCCCAACGTTCACAATCTCTCCTTTTCACCGCGCTGTGGAAGCCGTTGCCTTTCCCAAAAATTCGTGCACGGGCGCCAGTCAGAGCGCGTTACGCTAAACGGGCGGTTAATGCGCGGTACGCGCAATCAACACGCGGAAGGCTCAAACCGGAGGACCCACTTATGTCTGTTTTCATTCAAGCCGCGAGGATCCTTGGCTCCTTGGCCGGATTAGGTCAGCAAGCCGCCGGCGTAGGCCTAGGCGTCACTGGCGGCTCGGAATTCAGCACCGAATATATTGCCGGCGCCGCGACCAGCGGGGGTGCCGACTTCGGGTCCCTGGCGATGGTGGGTGTTCAGAAGGGCATCACTAAATACATCAGCGGAATGAGCCCGGCTCAGAAAATGATCATGGCCAACCGTATGGGCGGCGCCAGCGGCATGAAGACCTTCAAACAGAGCCTCAGCATCATCTCCATCACCCTGACCATTGTTGAGCTCATGGAGCTGACGATCGGGTTCGGACCGCCAACCGAAGGCAGTGAGCTGAACACCGGATCCCAGCAGTTCACCCTGCTCGCCGAACAGCTGAAGCTCGCCCTTCCGGACTCCGGCTGGGAGGGTTCGGGGTCGGAAGCGTATGCCGAGCTTGACGTAACCCTGGAGACCATGGCGCAGTCGATGGCCACCCTGGACTCCCAACTGGCATCACTGGTGAAGGATCAGGCCGAATGGGTCAACCACGCGCGCTTGGGCTTTGGGATCTTGAAGGACATCCTGCTGGCCGCAATCATCATTGAATTGATCATCACGTTTGCGGTGCCCGCCCCGGCCGGTCCCATCGCGGCGAAAGCCTTCGCCATTGCGGTGGCCATTGGTGGGCTCAGTGTTGCCTCCACCTTCCTCGGCACCTTGACCTACTTCTCGGTGGAAAACGGGAAGAAGGCGGAGACCTTGGCCGGCGATTACTCGGCCCTGGCCGCCGGCACCGTGCAAACGGGGTCGGACGCCAAGGCCAAGAAGCTCACGTCGGAAGAGACCACGGTTTCCAGCTTTGCCGCCATCTCCGACAGCATGTCCGGGCCGTCGGCGCTGTCAGCCACACCGCCCGCTGCCGCACCGGCCGGCGCGGCCAGGGGCTCGGACGACGAGCGGGCCCCGCTGGCCGCTCAGATGGGCGCGAGTGAATCACCGGCCTACGGCGCATCTCAAACATCGGATACGACGTCACCGGATGCGACGACGCCGTCCGCGCCCACGACCACCATGCCCACCGTGGCCCAGTTGTCCGCGATGTCGGGCCAGGCCGCGAAGGTCTCCAGCCAACTGTCGCAGCCCGCGCAACTCACCAGCCAGGCAATGGGACAACTGCAGCAGATGATCCAGACCTCCCAGCAAGGCCAAGGCGCGGCGGCGCCGGCCGAAGGCGCCGGGGCCGAGGAGGCCGCGTTCCAGGGTGAGGTCGAGGGCGCCGGTGCCGGCTTTGGTGCGGCGGGCGCCGAGCGTGCGCCCGTGGAGGTCGCCGCGGCCGGCACAGAGCGGACGCAAGCACCGAACCCGGCCTAGGCCATCCCCGACAACCGACGATCAAAATCGTTGCACCAGAACCCTTAAGAGACTGAGCACCCGAGGAGCACGAATCATGGCCGATGTAACCGTCAACTCATCCCATCTCGACAGGCTGGCAACGGCGCAGGATCAAGCGTCGACGCAGGCGGCAACCGCAGCCTCGGCGGCGTCGGGCCTGGAAACCGATGTCTGGGTGAGCCACGGCGTGGTCAGCTGGTACTCGAACCTGGCGTTCACCAAGGCCGCGGATGCACGCAAGAGCACGGGCGACGCCATGAGCAAGGCGTCCACGGAACTCTCCGACAAGCTACGCACCGCCAAGAGGGTCTACGCCAGCACGGACGAGCAAGCGGGCAAGAACATCGACAAGCAAGTACTCGAGGGCTGATCACGCCTGAATCGGCAACTGCCGCAGCCGATTCCGCGTGCCGCAGGTCCGTTGGGTGCTAAGCTCTGGTGCGACCAACCGCTCGCCCGGCAGCGCACTGTTGACCTGAGGACCACAATTGGCTGTATCGATACTCGCCGACGCGGCTCGGCTCCTGGTCAACCTGGGTAGCCTCGGCCAGAACTTCACCGGCGTCGACAGCCCCGGTTTCAGCGGTGAGTATCTCGCGGCGAGTGTGACCAGCATGAGCGCAGACGGGTTGGCCGGTGGGGCCGCACTCGCCAAGTTGGGCGGCCTCGACGGGCTGACCCGGATTCGTTTCGAGGGTGGGAGCGTCAAGGTCCCGTCGGTGCCCGGCAGTAAGCAGTCCCTCAAGACGGCGGGCAGCCTGATCCTGTGGGCCCTCACGGTCGTCGAGCTGATGGAGCTGACGACCGGATTCGGACCGCCGGTCGAAGGTGACGACCTCAGAAACGGATCGCAGCAATTCAGTGCGTTGTCGGCGCAGCTGAAATCGGCTCTTCCGGACGACGACGGTTGGGCGGGGACGGCATCGGTAGCCTATGCGGGCCTCGACACGACCCTGGGGAACCTGGCGCAGACGATGGCTGAACTGGACCTCGAGCTGGCAGCTCTGGTGAAGGACCAGGCCGAATGGGTGACCCACATGCGCTTGGGTTTCGGCATATTGAAGGACCTGCTATTCGCGTGCTACATCGTCGAGCTGATCATTCGGTTCGCGCCTCCGCCACTCGGGCCGGCGGTGTCGCAAGGCTTCGCAATCACCGTTTCCGGACTTGGGATCGCGACCGCCGTGGGATTCCTTGCCACGTTGACCACCTACTCGGTCCTGAACGGCAAGCAGGCGGAGAGCTTGGCCGGCCGATACTCGGCCTTGGCATCCGGGACGGTACAGGAGGGTTCGCCGGCCGACGCGAAGTCGGCGACCGCCACTGAGTCGACGGTTTCCGGTTTTGCCGACGTCTCCGCCAGCATGCCGGGAACGTCGGCTTTTTCGGCGACGCCCACCGTGGCTGCGTTGGCCAGGCTGGCGCCGACGGACGGGGCGTCGGCGGAAGACCTTGCCGTACTGGACGCTTTGAGCGCGGACGCGCCGGCCTACGCCTCGCCGGCCCCCGAGACACCGGGCGCACCGCCAATCACGCCGCCCACCGTGGCCCAGGTCGCTCAGGCATCGGCGCAAGCCGCGAAGGTCTCGGGGCAGGCGTCCCAACACATGAACGTTCCCAACCAGACGATCGGGCAAGCACAGCAGCTCGCGCAGACGAGCCGGCAGGGCCAGCCAGACGAAGAAACCGCGCCGTCGGACGACGCGGCTGCCGGGGCGGCGCCCGGCGCGCAGGGCGCCGAGCGCGCACCAGTTGACCTTGCCACGGCGGAGCCGGACGAGGGATCGGGTCGGCACGCCCGCGTCCGTTGACGGAGCCTCGGCAACGAAGTCCGGGCGCGACGAAGTAATACATCAATCGATCCGCCGGCTCGTGGCAGGGCTGTGTTGGCCGTCGAGCGCTGGCACCCGCGTCGAGAGAGATCCCGAAAAACGCGCAGCCGAATTCGGGAACGGTGTGGAGTCGCTCCTCCGGATGAACTCGGGATGACGCCGCGGCGCCGGTGGCGTCCCGTTGTTCTCCGGGCGTCAACCCTCCCTTAATGTTTCTGCGGAATTAACCGGTTGTTGGCCGAATCCTTTGTGCGCCCAGAAAATTCGTGCAGCGGGGCCCTGTCTGGCGGCGTTAGGCTCAACCCACCTCCTCAACATGAGTCCAACATCGGTCACCAACCGCGAAGGGATACACCGCCGTGAGTCGTCTCGCAGGTATTCACGATCTGGCCTACTGCTTCACGCGGCTGCAGGCGGGCGGTGGCGCCGCGTATTCCGGGGATTGGGTTGGTTTGGGGGCGAATCTGGGGGCGCTCGCCGGCAAAGCGATGTGGTACGGACGGAACCAGATCAAGGTGCTCGCAGACGCGTTGAAGACGTCCGGTACGAAGGTGCTCCCAACGCCGACGGCCATCGTCGACGTGGCGATGGTCGCCATCTCGGCGGTCGACCTGCTCAATGGATTCTGGACCCCGGACAAGGGCGCCTCCTTCACCAGCGGTGCGGACAAGTACGAAACCGTCTACCTCTACCTCGCTGAGGCCGCGCCCGACTCACGCGACTGGAGCGGCGACGCGGCGAAGGCGTACGCCGACGCGACCGCCGCACTGCAGGCCCTCGTGCAAACGATGCAGGATCTGGACAAGAAGATGCAGACGCTGATGGCGAACCAGGGCTCGGAGGTCGCCAAGGCGCACAACTGCATCGCTGTGACGCTGCTGGGCTTGGTGATCGCCCAGGGCATCGCGCTGGCCATGTATCTGATCCCGGTGGTCGGTCCCGAAATCTCGTGTGCATGGCAGATAATCGCCGCCTTCGCGGCATGCGCCACCGTCTTCAGCTTCGAGATGATGACACTGGCCAACTCCATGTCCCTCTCGCACGAGATCCACGCCACCGCACTCCTTTACGGCGAGGTGGCCGAGAAAGCGATCCCCAACAGCTCGTTCGCGCGGATCGAGGTCACCGGAGCCGAGGAGGCCACGGTCGGCAGCTTCAAGGCGATCTCCGACAGCATGTCCGGGATGTCGGCATTCTCCGGCACACCCACCGTCGCCTCGCTGGCCAGCAGGGCCCCGGCGGCCGGCGATTCCCGCGAGGAACGCGGCGTCCTCACCGCGCTCCAGAGCGACGGCGCGACTCCCGTCGAGACGATCGCCGAGACCACGGCGACGGTGCCCACCCTCAGTCAGGTGACTCAAGCATCCGGGCAACTCGCACAGATGTCCGGCCAGGTTGCCCAGCCGATGAGCTTCGTCAACCAAATGATGGGCCAAGTGCAACAACTCGCCTCGACCGGTCAGCAGCGCCAGGCGGCCCCGCCGCCCGCCGAGGAGGCCGCTCCGTCAGAGGCCGCCGCGGCCGGGAACGGCGATGGGGCGGCGTTGGGCACGACGGGCGCGGGGCGCGCGCCCATCGACCAAACGATGGCCGTCCAGGAAGTGGCGGCGCCGGGTCGGCTTTAGCCGTCGCCAGTGCCGCAGAAACCGGTACGCGTCAACGCAATAGCGAGTAAAAATATCCGTTGAGGAGATTACCCATGGCAACGTTGAACGTCGACGAAAAGTATCTCGAGGAATTGGCGACGAAACAGGTCCAAGCGGCCACTAAGGCAGAAGAGGCGGCCACCGCTGCCGGCAATACGGAAACGGCGGTATGGGTGACGCATGGGGTAATCAGCGGCGCCTCCAACAGCGCTTTTGTCACCGCGGAGAAACAACGCAGGGGTGCGGGTCAAAACATTAGGCAGCACGCCTCTGATCTCGCCGCGAAGTTACGCGTCGCCAAGCAAACGTATGCGGGCGTCGACGAGGACTTGAGCAGGAACCTCGACAAGCAAATGCTCGACGGCTGATCATGTCCGGTCCCCTCACTACCGGTCTTGCGGGCCTCGACGATGTCGTCGGGGTGGAGGTGACCGTCGATGGCATGTTGGTGATCGCCGACCGATTGCACCTCGTCGATTTCCCCACGGCACTCGGAATCCGGCCGAACATCCCGCAAGAGGAATTGCGGGACCTCGTCTGGAACCAGGTGCAGCGCGACCTCACCGCGCAGGGGGTGCTCGACCACCAGGGGCGGCCACACCCGGCGGTGGCGACGATGGTCGACACGATCAGCAGGCCCGACCGCAGCCTGGAGTGCCGATGGTGGCGCCGCGATCTCGGCGGCACCATGGTCCGCTTTGCCGTGTGCCGCAAGGGCGAACGTCACGTCATCGCCGCCCGGGACGGCGACCTGGTGGTACTGCAGCTGGTGGCCCCGCAGGTCGGCCTGGCGGGGATGGTGACCACGGTGCTCGGCCCCGCGACACCGGCCAACGTCGAACCGCTGACCGGGGTGGCCGCCGAACTGGCGGCGTGCACCACTGCCGCCCAGCTTGTCCAGCACGGCGCCGCACCCGCCTCGGCCCGCGTCTATGCCGAGATCATCGGCGATCCGAGCAGCTGGGTGGAGATCATCGCCGGCCAGCGCCACCCCGGGGGCACGTCCACGCATACCGACGTCGCCGCCGGAGTCCTCGACTCCATCCACGGCAGGTTGGTGTCGCTTCCCCGCCGTGTCGGCGGCGAGCTCTACGGCAGCTTCCTGTCCGGTACCCAAGAAAACTTGCAGCGCACGCTGGACGGCCTCATGGAGTTCCTGCCGGCGGGCGCTTGGTTCGACCGCGTCGAAGCCTCCTACGGCGGCTGACCCCAGCCCGATTCACGATCAGAAAGAAGGAACCATGCCGCAGTACGACGACCACGACGATCTGGCCGCCCTGGACTTCTCGGCCGTCGAATCCGGTTCCGACACGCTCGAGGAATCGGACGCGCTGGACTTCTCGGCCCCCGCCGACGACGACGAGGAGTCGGCCGTCGACGCGCTGCACGACTATGCGCCCACCGAACCCGTGGATTCCGACACCGACCTCGCCGCGATCGAGTCGCAGACCGACGCGACTTCGGAGGCTGCCGGGGACGCAGAGGAAGCCCCCCAGGAGTTCACGGTGACCAATCCCCCCGAGACGGTCACCGTCTCGGCACTCATGGACGGTCGGACCCAGCGCGTCGAGCTGTCGGCGAAAGTGACGAGCATGAGCGAGGCCGAACTCGCCGACGAAATCCTCGTCATCGCGGACCTGGCCCGGCAGAAGGGCCTGGCCGCCCAGCACAGCTATCTGCTGGAGGACGACTCCCTGTCGGAGACGATGCGCGAGATGGGGGTCGACGGCGGTGACGTCGTGCGGGACTTCATGGAAAACGGCATCGGTCTGATCACGCCGGAGCAGGCGGCCGCGGCGCAGGCGGAAGTGTTCGCCACGCGGTACGCGACCGATAAATGACCGAGCACCTGGCCGGCCTGTTCGAAAGCGCGGTCGGCATGCTGCCCGTCTCGGAGGCGCGGGCGCTCGAGCTGTTCACCGAGATCACCAACTACGACGAGTCCGCCTGCGACGCATGGATTGGCCGCATCCGCTGCGGCGATACCGAACGGGTGACGCTGTTTCGCGCCTGGTATTCGCGCACGCACTTCGGACAGTTGGCCGGATCCGCCCAGATCTCGATGAACGCCGTGGGCGCCCGGCTCCCGATCGGCGGCCTGTACGGGGACATCACCTACCCGGCCAATTCACCGTTGGCGATCACCATGGGCTTCGCCGTAAGCGAAGCGGCGCAAGGTAATTACGCCGACGCCATGGAGGCGGTCGAGGACACGCCCACCACCGGCGCCGAACACCTGCTGTCCTGGGTCAAGGCGGTGATCTACGGCGAGGCGGGGCGCTGGACCGAGGTGATCGATGAAGTCAGGGGCGCGAGCAGGTGGCCTGACGAATTCCTGGCGGCCGCCGCCGGGGTCGCGCACGGTGTCGCCGCAGCCAACCTCGGCCTGTTCACCGAAGCGGAACGCCGGCTCACCGAGGCCAACGCCTCGCCGGCCGGGGAGGCGTGCGCTCGCGCCATCGCGTGGTATTTGGCCATGACCCGCCGCAGCCAGGGAAACGAAGAGGCCGCGGTGGCGCTTCTGGAATGGCTGCAGACCACCCATCCGGAACCCAAAGTGACAGCGGCGCTGAAGGATCCGTCATACCGGCTGACGACCACCAGCGCCGAGCAGATTTCCGCGCGCACCGATCCGTGGGACGCGAATACCGTCGTGGCCGACACCTCGGGCCGCGACAAACTCCTCGCGGAGGCCGAGGCCGAGCTGGAGCGGCAGATCGGGCTCACCCGAGTCAAAGAACAGGTCGAGCGCTACCGCGCCGCCACCCAGATGGCGCGGGTTCGCGCCGCCCGCGGCATGAAGGTCGCCCAGCCGAGCAAGCACATGATCTTCACCGGACCGCCGGGTACCGGCAAGACGACCATCGCCAGGGTGGTGGCCAACATCCTCGCCGGCCTCGGGGTCATTCCCGAACCGAAGCTCGTCGAGACCGCGCGCAAGGATTTCGTCGCCGAGTACGAAGGCCAGTCGGCGGTCAAGAGCACCAAGACGATCGATCGCGCACTCGGGGGTGTGCTGTTCATCGACGAGGCCTACGCGCTGGTGCAGGAGCGGGACGGACGCACCGACCCGTTCGGCCAAGAGGCGCTGGACACGTTGCTGGCGCGGATGGAGAACGACCGCGACCGGCTCGTGGTGATCATCGCCGGCTACAGCTCGGACATCGATCGGCTGCTCGAGACCAACGAGGGCCTGCGGTCCCGTTTCGCCACCCGGATCGAATTCGACTCCTACTCACCGGAGGAGATCCTCGAGATCGCGAAAGTCATTGCGGCCGCAAACGACTCGGCGCTGAGCTCGGAGGCGGCAGACAATCTGCTGCAGGCCGCGAAGTTGCTCAGCCAGCAGACGGTGCGCGGCAAAGCCGCGCTCGACATCGCCGGCAACGGTCGCTACGCGCGCCAGCTGGTGGAGGCCGGCGAGCAATACCGCGACATCCGGCTCACCCGGTCCGTCGACTTCGAATCCCTCGACGAGGACCGCCTGCG
>NZ_LZJJ01000457.1:0-18064 GCF_001667625.1 Mycobacterium sp. E1715 | reverse complement strand
ACGTCGCGCTGCTGAAGCGGCACGGCGTCGAGCGGGTGCGGATGGTGGCCACGTCGGCGGCGCGCGACGTCGCCAATCGTGATGTCTTCTTTGCGATGACGGCCGAGGTGCTTGGCGCGGTGCTGCCCGGCGCGGTGGCGGAGGTGATCACCGGCGCCGAGGAGGCCGCGCTGTCGTTCCGCGGCGCCGTCGGTGAATTGGATCCTGCCGCAGGGCCTTTCGTCGTCGTCGACTTGGGCGGTGGCTCTACCGAGATCGTGCTGGGCGGGGATTACATGGTGGCCAGTCACTCGGCCGACATCGGTTGCGTACGGCTGACAGAGCGCTGCCTGCACTCGGATCCGCCGACAGCCGACGAGGTGGCGGCGGCCAGGGCGGTGGTGCGCGAGCGGCTCGGTGTCGCGCTGCGCGTGGTGCCCGTCGAGGGGGCGCGAACCTGGGTTGGGCTGGCCGGGACGATGACGACGCTTTCGGCGCTGGCTCACAACATGACGGCGTATGACTCTGCGGCCATTCATCTTTCGCGCGTTCCCGGCCGGGATCTCCTGGCGGTGTGCGAGCGGCTGATCGCCATGCCGCGATCCGAGCGTGCCGCTTTGGGGCCTATGCATGAGGGGCGTGCCGACGTCATCGGCGGCGGTGCGATCGTGGTCGAGGAGTTGGCGCGCGAGCTGCGCGTCCGCGCCGGCATCGACGAGCTCACGGTCAGCGAGCACGACATCCTGGACGGCATCGTGCTGTCGATCGCGCGATAGCCCGACTCCCGGATGTCGCGACATTGGGTGCGGTCATTTCGGCGCGCGCCGAACCTGGGGAGTTGCTCTAGACTTCAACTTTCGGCACGACGCGGAAGGCGTGGTTATGCCAGATCTCACCGTCCGGCTGCCCGTGATGATGACGGGCATTCTTGTTGCTGCCGTGGTGCACGGCGCCGGACAGCCCCAGCGTCGCAAGTACGCCGAACAGGCGGGTGGCCGGTTATCAGCTCTGCGGTGATTTCCGGCGACGAACATGCCGACGGGCCACCGTCGGCATGGGCGCCGTTGCGTAACCACGTCTACCGCGGTCTGTTGATCGCACAGCTGGGCTCCAACACCGGGACGTGGATGCAAACTGTGGCGGCTCAATGGTTTTTGGTCGAGAAGCACAGCAGCGACGTCATCGTGGCGCTTGTCCAGACTGCGACCCTGGCACCGACCTTGGTCTTCGGATTGTTTGCCGGCGCGCTCGCCGATCTGTTCGACCGACGCCGGCTGCTGATTCTTCTGAACGCGTACGCGGTGCTTGTCGCGCTGGCGCTGGCGGTTCTGACCTTCCTCGGCCGGCTCAGCCCTGCGTCGCTGCTGATGCTTACCGCGGCCATTGGCTGTGCGGCTGCCCTTACCGCCCCGGCTTGGCAGGCGATTCAGCCCGAAATTGTTCCGCGTGAGCAGATCACGGCCGCAGCGACGTTGGGTAGCGTCGCCGGAAATGCAGCCCGGGCGATTGGACCGGCACTCGGCGGCGTTGTCGTGGCTTTGGCGGGTCCTGCTGCGGTCTTTGCAATCAACGCCCTCTCGTTCGCCGGAATAATCGCTGTGCTGTTGGCCTGGAAACGACCTAAACAGCTCAGCCCAATCGAGCGAGAGCACTTCGGCCAGGCCGTGATCGCCGGCCTGCGATTCGTTCGCAACGGTCCCAATATTCGCCGGATCCTATTGCGGGCGGCGCTGTTCCTGTTTCCCGCCTCGGCGGTATTCGCGTTGCTGCCGGTGGCCGCCGCCCGTAGGTGGCATCTAACGGCCAGTGGCTACGGTGTCGCGCTGGCGGCTATGGGGTTGGGCGCCATCCTTGCCGTCGTCGTTGCCGCGCGATTGCGTGAGCGAATCTCCGACAATGTTCTGCTGGGGGCGTCGGCAGCCGCGTACGGCCTTGCGCCGCTTGCGGTGATCTGGCTGCCGTTCGCCGCGGCGACGCCATTCCTGATGTTGTCCGGGATGGCGTGGCTGATCACGTTGACAACCTTGAACGCCGCCGCGCAGCTCTCTTTGCCGCGATGGGTCATGGCACGCGGGTTGGCCCTCTATCTACTGGTCGCAACGGGTTCTCAGGCCCTCGGCTCGTATGCCTGGGGCGCGATAGCCACGCGGACGGATCTGCGCACGGCGCTGGTGGGTTCCGCGGTGATGCTGGGTGCGGTTGCTCTGAGCGCCGCCGTGCTTCCGTTGCGGCCGTCGACCGGGAAGCTGAAGGTCGACGTGTCCACAGCATGGCCGACACCGACGTTGGTGTTCGAACCGTGCCCTGACGACGGGCCGGTTCTCGTCACCGTTCGTTACCGAGTGCCCACTGACCGGCTCGAGGAATTCGTCGAGGCGATACGCGCCGTCCGACGATCGAGGCTGCGAACGGGCGGCCACACTTGGCGGCTTTATCACAGCGTCGGACAACCGGATACGTTCCTCGAAAGGTTCACCGTCGCCTCGTGGACCGAATTCGAGCGTCAGCGCACCCAGCGGTGGTTGGAATTCGACGACGAGGGCGTGATGAGGGCGGTCGCCTTCACCGTTGACTGCGACCGCGAACACGACTATTACCTTCCCGTGCGGGTACGACCATGACGGGTTTGGTCAACGCCGCCCCGGGTGCACTCAGGGCGCCCACTCACACCTCGAACCGATACCCCATACCCGATTCGGTCAGCAAGTGCTTGGGCTGCGACGGGTCGTCCTCGAGCTTGCGCCGCAGTTGCGCCAAATACACTCGCAGATAATGCGTTTCGGTGGCGTACGCCGGGCCCCACACCTCCTTGAGGAGCTCTTCGCGGCCGACCAGCTTGCCCCGGTTGCGGACCAAGACTTCCAGCATTCCCCATTCGGTCGGGGTGAGGTGAACCTCGGCGCCGTTCTTGGTCACCTTCTTGGCCGCCAGATCGACGGTGAAGGCGTCCGTCTCGATCACCGGCTGCTCCAGTTCGGACGCCGCGGTGTTGCGCCGGATCGCTGCCCGTAGCCGCGCCAAAAACTCGTCCATGCCAAAGGGTTTGGTGACGTAATCGTCGGCCCCGGCGTCGAGCGCCTCGACCTTGTCCGACGAGTCGGTGCGCGCCGACAGCACGATCACCGGCGCGGTGAGCCAGCCCCGCAGCCCGGCCAGCACATCGATGCCGGAGATGTCGGGGAGTCCGAGGTCGAGGATCACGACGTCGGGCTTGTGCTCCGCGGCAGCGCGCAGCGCGCCGGCGCCGGTGGACGCGGTGATCACCTCGTAACCCCGCACCGACAGGTTGATGCGCAGCGCCCGCAGGATCTGCGGCTCGTCGTCGATCACCAGCACGCGGGTCATCGCGCCGCAACCATCTCCGGCGCGGCCAATTCCACCACCACCGTGAGACCGCCGCCCGGGGTGTCCCCGGCCGCGATCGTCCCGCCCATGGCCTCGACGAAGCCGCGCGCTACCGACATGCCCAGGCCCACCCCCGTGGTGTTGTCGTGATCGCCGAGGCGCTGGAACGCTTCGAAGATCTGCTCCTCGGTCCCGTGCGGGATGCCGGGTCCCTCGTCGATGACGTTGATCAGCACCCGATCGCCGACGCGCCCCGCGTTGACCCGCACCACACAGTTGGGCGCGTACCGCAGCGCGTTGTCGATCAGGTTGGCCAGGACGCGCTCCAGCAGCCCGGCGTCGGCCAGCACCACGGCGTCACCCACGTCGACCTTCACCCGGTCGATGGCGGAGCGGTAGAAACCGGTGGCGCCCTTGCCGATACTGATCAGCGCCCGTTGAACCGTCTCCTCCAGATAGACCCGGCGCAGGTCGGGGTGCACCACCCCGGCGGCCAGGCGCGACGAATCGAGCAGGTTTCCCACCAGCGCGGTCAGCTGGTCGATGGACTCCTCGATGGTCGCCAGCAGTTCCGCCGTGTCCGCGGGGGAGAAGGCGACGTCCTCGGCGCGCAGGCTGGACACCGCGACCTTGGCCGCCGCCAACGGCGTACGCAGGTCGTGGCTGACCGCCGACAGCAGCGAACGCCGCAACTCGTCGGCCCGCACGATCGCCTCGGCCCGGCTGGCTTCCTCGGCCAGCTCGCGCTGCCGGATCAGACCCGCGGCCTGCTTGGCCACCGCACTCAGCACCCGCCGGTCGCGGGCCGAAAGCTTGCGGCCCGCCAACAGCATCCAGAATTCGTCGTCGCCGACCTCGATCGCGGTATCGGCGGAATCGACCGTGACACAGGGATCCCGGCCCACGCAGGCGACGACCTCGCCCCGCTTGCCGCCGCCGTGGTCCTCCTCGGCGGGTTCGCGCAGCATGCTGACCGCGCGTTGCGAGTAGGTCTCGCGCACCCGCTCGAGCAGCGTCTCGAGGTCGGCCCCACGCAGCACCGAGCCCGCGAACAGCGTCAGCAGCTCGGCCTCCTGCGAGGCGCGCCGGGCCTCGCGGGTGCGCTTGGCCGCGCCGTCGACCAGCACCGCGACGGCGACGGCGATCAGCAGCAGCACGAGTTCGGTGACGGCGGCATCGGGTTCGGCGATGGTGAAGGTGTGCCGCGGCGCGGTCAGGAAATAGTTCAGCAGCAGGCTGGAGAGCACCGCCGAGACCACCGCCGGCGCAACGCCTCCCAGCAGTCCGACCAGCAACACGCCGACGAAGAACAGGGCGCTGTCGCCGCTGGTGCCCAGATACCTGTCCAGCGCTGTCACGATCACCGCGCAGATGAGCGACGGCACGATGAAGGCTGCCAGCCACGACGCCACCCGGCGCTCATTGGGCGCCAGCGATGCCGCGCGAAAGCCGCGTTTGGATTCCTCGTGGGTAACCAGGTGCACGTCGATCTTCGCCGACCGCTCGACGATCGTCGCGCCGATGCCCTCTTCGAAAATGCGTGCCCACCGCGACCGGCGCGAGGTGCCGATCACCAGCTGAGTGGCGTTCATCTCGCGGGCGAAATCGAGTAGGGCCGTTGGCACGTCGTCCCCGACCACGGTATGCAGGGAGGCGTCCAGGCTGCTCGCCAGCTCGCGAATCTTCGCCATCCGCGCGTCCGACAGGCCGGCCAGCCCGTCGCCGCGGATGACGTGCACCACCATCAGCTCGGCGCTGGACTTCGACGCGATCCGGGATGCCCGGCGTACCAGCGTCTCCGACTCGGGGCCGCCGGTGATCGCCACCACGACCCGCTCGCGGGCCTCCCATGTTTCGGTGATTTTGTTTTCGGCGCGGTATTTGGCCAGCGCAGTGTCAACCTGGTCGGCCAGCCAGAGCAGCGCGAGTTCCCTTAGCGCGGTGAGGTTTCCGCGGCGGAAGTAGTTCGACAACGCCGCGTCGATCCGCTCCGGGGCGTAGACGTTTCCGTGGGAGAGCCTGCGGCGCAACGCCTCCGGTGTGATATCGATCAGCTCGACCTGAGAGGCCTGGCGGACGATGGAGTCCGGGATGGTCTCCTTCTGTTCGATGCCGGTGATTTGGGCGACGACGTCGTTGAGGCTCTCCAGGTGCTGGACGTTGACGGTGGAGATCACCGTGATCCCGGCGTCGAGCAATTCCTCGACGTCCTGCCAACGCTTGGCGTTTTTGCTGCCCGGTGTGTTGGTGTGCGCGAGCTCATCGACCAAGACGACTTGGGGCCGACGCGCGAGGACGGCCGGCACGTCGAGTTCGGGGAAGGTGCTGCCGCGGTATTCGATGTAGCGCGGCGGAACGAACTCAATGCCCTCAAGCAGCTCAGCGGTTTTCGCACGGCCGTGGGTCTCGATCACGCCGGCCACCAGGTCGGTGCCGCGTTCCAGCCGGCGATGCGCTTCGCCGAGCATCGCGTACGTCTTGCCCACCCCCGGGGCCGAACCGAGGTATATCCGCAGTTCGCCGCGTTTAGGACGGTGGTCAACGACACTCACGTCAACCATCATCCCCCTATCGCGCTAGCTCGAGACTGGATATTTGTGATCGAGTTGCAGGTTGAGCTGCAACACGTTGACACACGGCTCGCCGAAAAATCCGAGGGTGCGCCCGCTTCGGTTCTGCGCCAACACCTGACGGATCTCGTCGGGGCTGACGTGCCGGGCCTTGGCCACCCTGGCCACTTGGAGGTCGGCGTAGGCCGGTGAGATGTTCGGGTCGAGGCCGCTGCCGCTCGCGGTGACGGCGTCGGCGGGCACGGCGGGGTTGGCGGGTGCGGCGCCGCGGATGGGCACGATCTGACCGATCGTGTAGTCCTCGCCATACTTGGCGCATTCGACCCGCACGCCCTCGTAAAGGGCCAAGAAGGGCGCCGGGACCGCCTGGCAGGGCTCGTTGACGCTGACCACCCGCGTCGGATGGGTGACGTTGCCGCGGGCGTCGCGCGGCCCGATCACCGACAACACGGCCCCCACACCGCCGCCCGTGCAGAATGGACGAGACCCGTCCACCCCTTCCAGCTGGCCCACCGCGGCGCTGCGCGAGCACACGGTGGTCAGCAGGCTCGGCTTGAAGCCCGCGTCCGAAGCGGACTTGCCGGATGCCAATTGCGCAGGGTCGGCGGGTGTGTCGACGATGCTCTCCGGCCCGAGGTTGCTCGCGCTGGTCGAGAGTGGGTCGTAGCCGGTGCCGGCCGCTGACGGGCGGCTCTGGAAGTACTTCGGCAGCGGGTTGCCGTCCTTATCGGTGAACAGCTGACCGATCAGCCGGCTGCCGACCGGCTTGCCGTTAGAGGTCAGAATCGACCCTTCCGCCTGGTCGTGTAGCCCGGGAATCTGGGCGACCAGCCAGATGAACAGCGGGTAGGCGATGCCGGTGACCAACGTGAGGACCAGCAGCGCGCGGAAAGCCGCCCAATGCACGCGGACGAAATTCGAGAACTTCATGTCAGGACATCCCTGGGACGAATTGAACGATCAGGTCGATCGCCTTGATTCCGATGAATGGGGCCACGATGCCGCCGAGGCCGTAGATATAAAGATTGCGGCTCAACAGCTTTGACGCGCTGCTCGGCGTGTATCGGACACCCCGCAGCGACAGCGGGATCAGCGCCACGATGACGATCGCGTTGAAGATCACCGCCGACAGGATCGCCGACTGCGGGCTGTGCAGCCGCATGATGTTGATCATGTCCAGCCCGGGGAACAACGCGACGAACATGGCCGGGATGATCGCGAAGTACTTGGCGATGTCGTTGGCGATCGAGAAGGTGGTCAACGCGCCCCGGGTGATCAGCAACTGCTTGCCGATCTCGACGATCTCGATGAGTTTGGTGGGGTCGGAGTCGAGGTCGACCATGTTGCCCGCCTCTTTGGCGGCCGACGTGCCGGTGTTCATCGCCACGCCGACGTCGGCCTGTGCCAAGGCCGGCGCGTCATTGGTGCCGTCGCCGGTCATCGCGACCAGCTTGCCGCCCTCCTGCTCTCGTTTGATCAGCGCGAGTTTGTCCTCGGGCGTGGCCTCGGCGAGGAAGTCGTCGACGCCGGCCTCGTCGGCAATCGCTTTGGCCGTCAACGGGTTGTCGCCGGTGATCATGACGGTCCGGATGCCCATCTTGCGCATCTCGTCGAAGCGATCCCGCATGCCCTGCTTGACGACGTCCTTGAGGTGAATCACGCCCAGCACCGCCGCTTCGCCGTCGCGGCTCTCCCCGACCACCAGCGGGGTGCCGCCGCCGGCGGAGATGCCGTCGACGAGCTCGCCGAGCTGCTGGGGCACCTTTCCGCCTTGGCCCCGCACCCATTCCGCGACGGAGCTTGCCGCGCCCTTGCGCAGCTGGTGCCCGTCGATGTCGACGCCGGACATCCGCGTGGCGGCGGAGAATTCCACCCAGTGGGCGTGCGCGAGTTCGCCCGGGGTGCGTGCCCGCAGCCCGAAATGCTGCTTGGCGTAGACGACGATCGAGCGCCCCTCCGGGGTTTCGTCGGCGAGGCTGGACAATTGCGCGGCGTCGGCCAGCTGCTCGTCGGTGACGCCGTCGAGGGGGACGAACGCGCCGGCTTGCCGGTTACCCAGGGTGATGGTGCCGGTCTTGTCGAGCAGCAGCGTGTTGACGTCGCCCGCGGCCTCCACCGCGCGGCCCGACATGGCGAGCACGTTGCGTTGCACCAGCCGGTCCATGCCGGCGATGCCGATGGCGGACAGTAACGCGCCGATGGTGGTTGGAATCAGGCAGACCAGCAGCGACACCATCACGATGCCGGTGACGCCGTTTGTGTTGAGCGCCTGGGTGTCTGGGACGCCGGGATTGTTCATCTTCGAATAGATCGCCAGCGGCTGCAGCGTGGCGACGGCGAAGACGAAGATGATGGTCAGTGCGGCCAGCAGGATGTTCAGTGCGATCTCGTTGGGGGTCTTCTGCCTGTTGGCGCCCTCGACGAGCGCGATCATCCGGTCGATAAAGCTCTCGCCGGGTTTTTGGGTGATCCGCACGACGATTCGATCGCTCAGCACGGTGGTGCCGCCGGTGACCGCAGAGCGATCGCCACCGGACTCGCGGATCACCGGCGCGGATTCGCCCGTGATGGCCGATTCATCCACGGAGGCAATGCCTTCGACGACGTCGCCGTCGCCCGGTATCACCTGCCCCGCCTCGACCACGACGACGTCACCCTGCTGCAGGAGCGGCGCGGCGACCTCTTCCTCGACGGCCGGCGCGCCGGGTTGCCAGTTCCTGAGCCGCCGGGCCAGCGTGTGGGTCTTCGCCCGGCGCAGGGTCTCGGCCTGGGCCTTCCCGCGGCCTTCCGCCACGGCCTCGGCGAGGTTCGCGAAAAGGACGGTGAGCCAAAGCCATACCACGGTCAACCAGGCGAACCAGGTCGGGTCGATGATGGCCAGCACGGTGCTCCAGGTGGCACCGATCTCGACGATGAACATCACCGGGTTGCGCCAGAGGGTGCGCGGGTTGAGCTTGCGCAGCGCGTCCGGCGTCGAGCGCCACAGCATCTTCGGGTCGAGCAAACCGCCCTGCACCCGTTTGGTGTTCGCGGCGGCGGTGGGCTGCGACTGCTCAGCCGGGTCGGCGGTGGTCGCGGTCATCAGTGGATTCCTTCAGCGAGAGGTCCGAGCGCGAGCATGGGCAGGAAGGTGAGGGCCACCAGGATCAGCGTGACGCCGGCGACCATGCCGACGAACTGTGGCCGGTGAGTGGGCAGCGTGCCCGCCGATTCCGGTGTCTGGCCCTGCCTGGCCAGCGAGCCGGCCAGGGCGAGCACGAGCACGATCGGCAGGAACCGGCCGAAGACCATGGCCAGCCCCAGGGCGGTGTTGTACCAGTTGGTGTTGACACTGATGCCGGCGAAGGCCGACCCGTTGTTGTTGGCGGCGGAGGTGAACGCGTAGAGGACCTCCGACAATCCGTGCGGGCCCGAGTTCAGCATCCCCGCGCGTTCGCCCGGCAGCGCCATCGCGATCGCGGTGCCGGTGAGCACGATCAGCGGCGTGACCAGGAAATAGCTTGCGGCGAGCTTGATCTCGCGGGGGTTGATCTTCTTGCCGAGGTATTCCGGCGTGCGCCCGACCATCAGTCCGGCGACGAACACGGTGATCACCGCGAGGATGAGCATGCCGTAGAGGCCCGAGCCGGTGCCGCCGGGCGCGACCTCGCCGAGCTGCATGTTGAACATGGTCATCATGCCGCCAAGGCTCGTGTAGCTGTCGTGGAACGAGTCGACCGCGCCCGTGGAGGTGAGCGTCGTCGAGTCGGCGAAGACGGCGGAGTTGGCGACGCCGAACCGCTGCTCTACGCCCTCCATGGCCGAACCGACCGCGGTCGGCACCGTGCCGTGATGCTGCAGCTGGAACCACATCATGAAGGTCACGCTGATGGCGTACAGCGAAGCCATGACGGATGCGATCGCGTAGCCCTGCTTCGTGCTGCCCACCATGCGCCCGAACGTGCGCGGCAGCGAGAAGCTGATCACCAGCAGCAGGAAGATCTCCAGCCAGTTGGTCCACCGGGTCGGGTTCTCGAACGGGTGGGCGGAGTTCGCGTTGTAGAAGCCGCCGCCGTTGGTGCCCAGCTCCTTGATGGCTTCCTGGCTGGCGACCGGGCCGCCGGTAATTGTTTGCTGCGTGCCACCGAGGGTGTTGACGACCTGGTCGTGCAGGTGGAAGTTCTGAATGGCGCCACCGGCGACGAGCACGATCGCTCCGACAATCGAAATCGGCAGCAGGATGCGAAGCACCGTGCGCACCAGGTCGACCCAGAAGTTGCCCAGCTCGCCGGTGCGCCTGCGGGCGAATCCGCGCACCAGCGCGATCGCGACCGCCATCCCGACGGCGGCGGAAACGAAGTTCTGCACCGCCAGCCCGGCCATCTGCACCAGGTGACCCTGCGTGGACTCGCCGGAATAGGCCTGCCAGTTGGTGTTGGTGACGAAGCTGACCGCAGTGTTCCACGCCAGCCCCGGAGTCATCTGCGTGGCCGGGTCGTGCAGGTGCAGCGGCAGCTTGCCCTGCACGAGCTGGAACACGAACAGGAAGAGAATGCTGATCGACGAGAACGCCAAGACGCTGCGCGCGTAGGCGCCCCACGTCTGCTCCGAGCGGGCGTCGACACCGATCAGCCGGTAGATGATCCGCTCGACATACGAGTCCTTGTCCGAGGTATACACCCGGTACATGTAGTCGCCGAGGGGCACGTGCACCAGCACCAAGGCCACGACGAGGACGAGCAGGAAGATGACGCCCGCAGTTGTTGTGCTCACTAGAACCTCTCCGGGAACAGCAAGGCGCACGCGAGAAACAGTGCCAGAAGGACGGAAAGCGCCAAGCCGACGATGTTTTCGTAACTCACAGCCGCTCGACCAGCTTCTGAACCGTGCCGAGGATGGCGAACACCGCCACCGTGAGCACGATGTACACCAACACGCCCATCTTGTCTCCGTTCGGGCCGATCACGTGCATACGAAAGGGCCTCATCGAGCTAGCCGCAGCGCTTTCTCGGAGGCAAGGTCAGCTTGAAGTTAGTTGGGGCGGGTCCGATAGGGCCATTGGTTGACACTTTTCTTACGGTGGCCCAGGGCTCCCTTACGGTTTTTTTACGCACGTTCGTTCGAACCTGCCAGCAACTCCCGCCCGGCGACGTCCGGACCGACGGCGGCACGTTTTTTCATCTCAGCATCGGAGTAGGTGTCCCCAATCACGATGACGGACAGGAGTTTTGAGGACCTCCACGGCGCCCGGCCTCGTCAATCGCAAGCTCTGGCATTGGCCGGTGCTTTTGCCGATCCTGCGCACCGGGTCGATTAAGGTTCCGTAAACATTGGCGCCCCGGACGTATGGATGCCGTTGTCATCCCGGCACGTGCCGTGCTTTCGGCGTAGACCGAAATTCATGCGTGATCGCCAACACCGAACCGTCGAACGCGGCGTTACCGAACCACCACAGGGGAGAGCAGCCGCGCCGCCGTGGTTCTCGCGCCTGCTCGACGGTGACCACCTTTGGGGATCGTATGGGGCGGCGGTCAGCCAGTACGGGGTTCGCCGCTACAACCTCATCGTCTATCCGCCCGGAACCAGTACCACCGACCGGCGGCTGGCGAGGCTGTGGCGTGCATGGCCGCTAACCGCTGCCGCGTTGATGCTGTTGTGCGTCATGGTGTTGGGCAATGCAATGGACTCACCCGATACCGTGCTGACAGTCGCCGCGGTCGCCTACCTGAGTATCAGCATGCTCCTCTTTTTCCGGGCCGGGCCTCCCCGTGTTCGAGCTAGGTCGATGTCGATCATCCTCATGCCCAACACCGTCGACGTGCAGGAGCTGCGCAGGTACGCCCAATGGCGGACGTTGGTCGACATGCTGATCAAGGCCGACCGCATGCTGACGACTCATGCGATCTCACCGGTCGAGCATGAGGCCGTCTGGTGGGATGCCTACGACCGTGTGGCAGAGATCGAGCATGTCTGATGCGCTGACACAAAACCTCAGGCGTCCAGGTATCCGGTGTCCGTCCAATCATTGGGCGCAGAACCTGCTGCTCTTGCCAGCGACGATATTGGCCACTGACGGCCGATGTGCAATCCAAGCTGGATGTAGACGAATCACTGGCCGAGGCCAGCGGTGGTTGGATCACCGCGTTGACCCTCGGAAAGATGCAGCGCTGGTTCATAACCCGGGTGCTCGCGAACGAGAAGCTCAGCGCTTACCTCGTCGATTCTGCGTTGCGTTGAAAACGACAGAGCCGATGTGATGTCCAAGCGAACCGACGAGAAGCGCGCTTGTCGGAGGAAAAGCCAATCATCGCAAAAGATCGGCCTCGGGCAAGCACACGTGAATGCCGGGTTTCAGCGGCTGCCGGGTTTTTCGGTCATCGGGATCCGGACGCGGAAAACCGTTCTGCCCTCGGTGGATTCGGCGGTTACGGAGCCGCCATGCGCCTTGACTATCGAACTGACGATGGCCAGGCCCAGCCCGGTGCCCGTTCCGTTGAGCCTCGAGTTGTCCGCCCGGGCGAACCGTTCGAACAAGCGGGGGAGAAGCTCCGGGTCGATGCCCGGTCCGTCGTCGGCCACGGTCAGCTCCGCACATGGCGCCTCGGCACCATCGCGGCGGCAGGCGATCGCGGTCGTGACGGTGACCCCGGGCGGGTTGTGCACCCGGGCATTGTTGAGCAGGTTGCTGACCAGCTGATGCAACCGCGCATGATCCCCACGGACCCACACCGGTTCCGCCGGTAGGTCCTTCACCCAGTGGTGCATCGGCGCCGCGACCGCCGCGTCGTTGACGGCGTTGCCGACGAGCTCGGCGAGGTCGACGTCCTCGCTCTGCAGGTCTTGCCCTTCGCCCAGGCGCGACAGCAGCAGCAGCTCGTCGACCAGCAGCGTCATGCGCCGCGCTTCCGACTCGATGCGGGCCAGCGCATATTCGGTGGTCGGGGGCAACTCCGAACTGTCCTGGCGGGTGAGTTCGGCGTACCCCTGAATCGCGGCGAGGGGGGTCCGCAGTTCGTGGCTGGCGTCAGTGATGAACTGCCGCGTTCGCAGATCGGATTCGGCGCGCTGCGCCAGCGCACTGTCGACGTTGTCGAGCAACCGGTTCAACGTGTGGCCGACGATGCCGACCTCGTTCTGCTGGTTGGTGTCACGCGGCCGCACCCGGACACTGATTCGGTGGTCGTCGTCGGCGAGCGGCATGGCGGCGACTTCCGCAGCGGTGGCCGCCAACCGGCGCAATGGGCGCAGGGTGTAGCCGACGACCCAAACGGTGAGCCCGGCGGTGACCGTCAACGCCGCCGCGATCAGCAGGGTGGTGGTGAGTTGTTTGCGGGCGATGATCTGGTCGGCGAGGTTCAGCGAGACGCCGGCGATCAGCACGTCCGATCCATCGACGTGGCTCTTGAGCCGGTAATACCCGAGGCTGCCCAGGTTTTCGGTCCGGGGCGGGCCATTTGCCCACGATTGCGCCTCGACGGCGCGCACCACGTCGGCGGGTGCGGGCCGCGCTTCGGCTTCGGAGAACACCGCCGACCCGATCACGGCGCCTTCATGCAGCACCACGATCAGGTTTCCCGGCGTCTGATCGGTGAACTGCAGCATCGCCTCCGGCAGTGGCTTGGCACCGACGGCCGGATCATGTTCGCCCCGAACGTATTTGTGATACGAATGGCCCAACGCGTCCAACGACTCGGCGACGTCGGCGTCGCTCATCGCGGTGACGTAGCCCCGCAGGCTCAGCACGGAGACGATGCCGACCGTCATCAGCACCACGCTGACCACGGCGAGGACGCCCAACAAAAGCTGGCGGCGTAACGAATGGGGCAGCCACCGCGGAAGATCGCCGGACAGGGCGTCCCGGGCCCGGCTCATTCCGGGGGCCGCAACATGTATCCCACACCGCGCACGGTGTGAATCATCGGTTCCCGGCCGGAATCGATCTTTTTCCTCAGATAGGAGATGTAGAGATCCACGATGCTGGTGCGCCCGGCGAAGTCGTAGTTCCACACGCGGTCGAGGATCTCGGTGCGGCTCAGCGCGCGGCGGGGATTGCGCATCAGGAAGCGCAGCAGTTCGAACTCGGTTGAGGACAGCGATATCTGCGTGCCGCCCCGGCTCACCTCCCGGCTGGCGGTGTCCAGGCGCAGGTCGCCGACATTGAGGGTTTCGGCCGCGGGCGGCGTCTGCTGACCGGAACGGCGCAGCAACCCGCGCAGCCGCGCCACGAGCTCTTCTAGGCTGAACGGCTTGGTCATGTAGTCGTCGGCGCCCGCGGTCAGACCGGTGACCCGGTCCATCACCGAATCCCGCGCGGTCAGGAAGAGCGTCGGGGTGTAGGTGTCCGATTGGCGGACGCGTTCCAGGATCCGCAGCCCGTCGACATCCGGCAGCATGATGTCGAGCACCAGCACGTCGGGACTGACCTTGTCGAACTTGGCCATGGCCTCGCGTCCGTTGTGGGCGATGTCGACCACCCAGCCCTCGTAGTGCAGCGCCATCTTCACCAGGTTGGTCAGCGCCGGCTCGTCATCGACCAACAGGACCCTGATCGGCGATCCATCGGCACGGTAAATCCTGGGCAGCTGCCCGAGGATGGCCTGGCGGGGGCGCTGGCCACCCGCATAATCCGACATTGCGGTCATGTTCCTACATTCTGGCAAGACGCACACCCAACTGTCACGGAGTTCATAGAGTTCTCAAATGTGCGCGGGCGGCGAAGCAACTCGACGGGTGATCCCAGTTATCCAAAAGCGTTGCTTCGCATGGTCGTTGAATGTCGCAGTGCGGCGGCCCGGTTTCGCACAGCACCCCGGCGCATCAGAGCTGCCCGGGGCAGCCAAAAGGGCCCGCACACCACGGTGTGCGGGCCCTTCGAGTGAAGAGGCGGTGTCAGGCCCAGCTGGACCCGACGGCGCTGTCGGTGCTGGCCATGTTGTTGCCGGCGCTCTGCACCTTCTGCCCGTGGGCGTTGGCCTGCTCGTAGATCACCTGGAAGTTGCGACCCAACTGGGTGATGAACTCCTGGCAGGCCACCGAACCGGCGCCACCCCAGAAGTCACCGGCAGCGAGCACATCGCGAACGATGGCCTGGTGCTCAGCCTCCAGGGACGCGGCCTGGGCGCGGATCAAGGCACCGTGGGCGTCGACATCGCCGAACTGGTAGTTAATGGTCATTGCTTAGCTCCTTAGAAGTGTTGGACAGCAGTGGTTTTCGGCTGCTAGCTGCTCAGGATCTGCTGCGAGGCCTGCTCTTGCTGCTCGTAGTTGTTCGCGTCGCGGATGAGCCCGTCGCGCACTCCGTGGAGCATGTTGACGATGTTGCGGAAGGCCTGGTTGACCTGGCCCATGGTGTCGTACGAGGTCGCCTGCGCCTGACCGCTCCAGCCCGAGCCGGCGATGTTCATCGAGGACGCCCACATCTTGCGGGCCTCGTCCTCGACCGTCTGGGCGTGGACCTCGAAGCGGCCCGCCATCGCACGCATTTCGTGCGGGTCAGTCATAAAACGTGTTGCCATGTTTCTTTCTCCTTGTCTTTCAAGCCTTCAAACTCGAAGTCTTAACAGTTGCAATTGATGCGGTGGTGGCCGCGTTATGGACAGATTACGACCTACCGGTTAACTGATCGCCTCAAACGGGTGACATGTACCCCCTTATTTCCCGTACCGGTATTCCGACATCAGACGACAACCTGCTTGGGCATGACGATCGGCTTGAAGCCGTATCGCGGCCCGGCGCCGTAGGCACCGGCGCCCTTGGCAGCCCCCGCCATGCCGGGCATGCCGGGCATCGCGGCGACCGGCTCCGCCTCGGCCGCGGCCGTCCAGCCCGAGCCCTCGAGCGGGGCGGTGGAGGAGGCCAACGACGTCGCCGGGGCGGCGGCGTTCCAGCCGGCCGGCACCGACAGGCCGCCGACCGCGGAGGCCTCGCCGAGGGCGGCCGACGCTCCCGCGCCCGACACCGAGCCCACCATCGTGCCCGGCACCAGGCCGCCGGCGAGCGGCGTGACGGAGTCGGTGAGGGCGAACGGGATCGACGGCACCGTTCCGAGGGTGTGCCCCAGCGACACGGCCGTCGGGATGGTGTTGCAGACCCACCATGCCGCGGTGTTCACGGCGCCGTTGATGCCGTTGAGCACGGACGGCGTGCCGAGGAAGTTGTCAATCGAGCCCAGGATGCCGTCAGTCGTGAATGGCAGGCTGGGCGCGGCCAGGGCCGCGTTGGAAACGGGAGCCAGCGCCTGGATCGTGCCGCCGGTCGAGTCGGCGGCGAGCGCGGTGCTGTCCGCGGCCGCGGCGGCCGCGGGGTTGGTGGTCGACGCCAGCGGCGTCACCGGCGTCAGCACCCCCGCCGCCGCCGACGCCGCCTGGTAGGCGGCCATCATGGCGGCGTCCTGAGCCCACATCGCGGCGTACTGCGCCTCGGTCGCGGCGATCGCGGCCGAGTTGACGCCAAGGAAGTTGGTCGCCACGAGCGTGGCCAGGAGCGTCCGGTTGGCGGCGATCACCGGCGGCGGAACCGTCGCCGCGAACGCGGCCTCGTACGCGGCCGCAGAGGCCGTGGCCTGTGCGCTGGCCTGCTCGAGCGTCGTGGCCGTCTCGGTCAGGTACGTGATGATCGGCTGGGCCGCGGCCGCCGCCGCCGCCGATCCGCCACCGGTCCAGTTTTCGGTGGTCAGCAACGAGACGATTGACTCCCACTGGGTCGCGGTCGCGCTGACCTCGGCGGCCAGGTTGGCGTATGAGGCCGCGGCGGCCATCAGCGGCCCGGCGCCGGCGCCGGCGTACATGAGCGAAGAGGTGATCTCCGGGGGAATTGCTGCAAAGTCAAGAACCATTTGGGTTTCCCGCTCCTTTGTCTTTAGAAATTCGAGGTTTCGAGGGCAATGACGAGGGACTAGACGGTCGCCGGTTTCGGCATGACGATCGGTTTGACGCCGTAGCGCGGAGCGCCGAAGCCGGCGCTGTTGCGTGCCGCGGCGCCCATGCCCGGCATGCCCGGGATGATCGTGCCGGCGCCCGCCTGCGGGGCGGCGGCGGTCCAGCCCACCGTCTGCAGCGGTGCGGCGCTGGTGCCGACCACCGGGGTGGCGGGAGCGGCCCAGCTCGGCGGCACCGACAGTTTGCTGACCATCGTGGCAGAGCCCATCGAGGCCATCGGCGCCGCGCCGATGCCGGCCATGCCGCCGCCCGCCATCGGCGCCGTCGTGTCGGCGAGGCCCGCGGCACCGGCCGCCGAACCGGCGGCGTCGGCGGCGGAGGTGTCGAGCAGGCCGCCACCGGCCAGACCCAGGAGGTCCGAACCGGCCGAGGCCCAGTTGCCGAAGCCGATGTTGCCGATGTTGGCGCCGTTGCTCGACAGCCCGAAGATCCCGCCGAGCATGTTCGGGTTGGTGCCGTTGCCGGTGCTACCGAGCAGGTATGCCAGCCAGTCCAGCGGGGTGTTCGACGGCGTGGCGGCCGCGGCGGCGGCCGGCGACGCGGCGCTCGACAGCGCGGCCTGGCTCGCGTTGATGGCCTCGGTGTCGCCGTAGCTGCCGGAGCTGATGCCCAGGGTCTGCGCGTAATTCTCCAGCAACGCCTGCGCCTCGGTGGCGATTGCCTGGTACTGGGTGCCGTACGCCGAGAAGATCGCCGCCTGCTGGGCCGACACCGGGTCGGCGGCGGCGGGAGCGATGACCGTGGTCGCCGCTGCGGCGCCGGCGTTCTGCGCCGCCAGGTTGGTGTTGATCCCCGACAGCAGCTGCTCTGCAGCGAGCATCTCTTCGGTCTGTGTTGTCAGAAATGCCATCGATTGCTCCTAATGTTGGAACGAGCCGACCCCCATGCGGTGGATCGACCTGTGTGTTCGCGTAACGGCCCCTGTGCGTTGGCGTAACACTAACGACCCACGACTCCACGGTCCCGGCCGAAAGCGTCAGCGTGACAGCCGTTTACGGCTTTTTAACGATGAGGTCGGCAGTTTTAACACGGTCCTGCCGGACGACATAGACGTGTCATCTGTCATCTGCCGGAAAGCCGTGGTTAATGCGCGCGGGCGCGGATCTTAACCGAAGGCCGCCCCCAGCGCATGCCGGACATTTCGCCTATTCGACAGGGGTGCGATGTCCCGGTTTCGGCGCCCGCGCGCTAGATTCGCCGCCGGGCCCCCATAGCCCAATTGGCAGAGGCAGCGGACTTAAAATCCGCCCAGTG
>NZ_LZJJ01000456.1:0-520 GCF_001667625.1 Mycobacterium sp. E1715 | reverse complement strand
CGGCGGGACGACCGGGGTGTTCGTGTCCAAGATCCTGATCGACGGGCAGGCGCTCGGCGGCCCACCGCTGACCGCGCTGCGGGGCCGGTGGTCGGTGGAGCGGGGACTGGTGCTGACCGCCATCGTGCTATGACGTCGAGCGCCTGCCCGTCGATCAGGATCTTGGACACGAACACCCCGGTCGTCCCGCCGTCGGGCGGGTCGAGGTCGAACACGATGTGGGCGTCCTCGAAACCCAGCCAGCGCTTGGTCAATGGAAACCAGGCCTTGTACGTTGCCTCCTTGGCGCAGAACAGGATTCGGTCCCAGTGCAGGCCCGCGGGCAGCGCCGCCATCTCGTGGCGCTCCTCGGGCAGGCTGATCGCGTTCAGCACGCCGTCGGGCAACACGTCGTGCGGTTCGGCGTCGATGCCCACCGAGCGCACCGCCTCGGTGCGGCCCACGACCGCGCCGCGGTAGCCGGTGCAGTGGGTGAGGCTGCCCACCACGCCGTCGGGCCAGCACGGTTCGCCCTTGTCGC
>NZ_LZJJ01000455.1:0-23016 GCF_001667625.1 Mycobacterium sp. E1715 | reverse complement strand
GTCAAGCTCAGCCAACAGCCGGTCGACGTCGGCCGGGTTACGGACGAACGACAAGTCCACCAGGTCGGCCAGTTCGATCACGGCGGCGAGATCGCTGACATCACGGTCGGTGATCGCCGAGATCGGCAAGTCGGTGTCGGGCATGTTGATGCCCTTGCCCGCCTTCAGTCGGGCCTCCCCTTGCTCCGGGCGGTCGATGCGCACGGTGAGCACGTCGCGAGCGACGGACACGACGCGGCCGCCGATCTTGCCGTCGTCGAAGTAAACGGCGTCCCCCGCCCGGGCATGGTCGAAAGCCTCGGGCAGCGTGCAACCGATGCGCGCGGCGGGTTGACCACCGCCAACCGGCGCCGGTGAACAGTCGCGGGTCAGTTGCAGAAGGCTTCCGGCGCGCACCACCAAGCTCTGCTCCGCTGCGGCGAGCGGACCCACCCGCGCCGATTCGTCTTCGGTGGTCAGCACCGTCCCCGTCACCAGGTAGGTGGTCTGCTGCGTCGTCACGACGAAGCCACGTCCCGTGGGCTCGGTGCCGTCGTTGAGCACGAGGCGCCGTTGGGACCCTCGCGCGTCCCGGAGCACCAGCATGTCGCCCGGACGGCGGCCGGCGAGCCACCGCACCGGCACCGTGAACACGGTCATGCCCGGTTCCGGCGGGTTGGCGGGTTCTTCGATCGAGGTCATCCACGCCCGCGCCGGTGCGACGACCCGGCCGAGCTGATCTCGTCGTGGTCGAAGCTTGACCACCCGGGGTCCCGGCTCGAGCGGCCCGGTGCGCAGCTTCGGCCCGGCCAGATCCATCGCGACCAGACACGTGGTGCCGGCCTCCGCGGCCGCGTCCCGGACGTGGCCGACCATGGCTCGCCATGCATCTGCATCGTCGTGGGCGCAGTTGATCCGCGCGATGTTCATGCCTCGCCGCACCAATTCGCGTACCAGGTCAGGGTCGGTTGCGGCCTGCGTCGGCAGCGTGACCATGATGCGCGTCATCCGATGCGCCGGCCGGGGCCCCAGCAGCTCGACGCTGTGTTGGCGCAGGATCTTCGGCCCCAGCTCGATGGGGACCGCGGACGGCGCCGGCGGCTGCCAACCCCCGTCCGCCATGGCCACGATGGCCGCGCGGACCGCGGCGAGCGTGGCCTGGACGTGGGCTTCGCTGCGACCCAGCGACGACAGGCCGAACTCCGCGAGGCCGGACTGAAGTTCGCGCAGGTCGAATTGGCGGATCGCCCAGTAGTGCAACAGGTTTCGTGCGCTCGCGCGGTGCTCCGGCGCAATGGCCGGCAGCCACCGCGCCCAGGAGATCTCCGCCTCCCGCAGGCTTGCCAGCAGGCCGTCGATCTGCGCCAGCAGGGCCGCCAGCCGCCGACGGACCTCGGGTTCGCCGGCGTCGGGCGGGGCCGGGTGCGCAGCATCGACCATGCGCTCAGCAGACAAGACAACTCCCAGCTCGGCGGCCCACGGCCACATAGTGTTAACGTTCGCGTAACGCGTAGGGCGCGAATCATCAAGGTACACAGCGAATTTACTCGCCGGCTGCGGGTCAACACAGGGGAATAGGTCCCTTGATGGGGCCGCGGTGGGGGTAAGCGGCCGTGAGGTGTTGGCTATCCGACCGTGATCGCCGCCAGGCCACGTCCCACCCGGTCGGGCAGGGATCCGCCATGGCTGAGCCAATCGTCGAGGGCGATGCGCACGGCCGCCATCGCCAGCGCGCCGATCAGGCGGGGCCTGGGGTCCTGCGGGGCCAATCGCGGCAGTCGCGGCGCGATCAGATCGGCGATCGCCAGCTCGTACCGCACGTAGATGTGCAGCGTCCAGGCGTCCAATGTGTCGGAAGACCTTGTCAGGACGGCCAATTCGCGAATCTGGTCCTCGATGTCGGCGAACCCGCCCGCGAGCTCGGAGAAGGCGCCGACGACCGCATCGGTGGCGCTCAGGCGCGCAGGCTGGGCCGCCAGGGCGTCGGTGATCCGGTTGAGCCAATGGACGGTCATGCCCTCGGCGACGGCGTCTTCCTTGGAGTTGAAATAGCGAAAGAAGGTCGCGCGCCCGATGTCGGCCTCGTCGGCGATCCGGTCCACCGTGGTGCCGGCCAAGCCGCGATCGGCTACCAGCTGAGCCGCGGCGCCGGCGATCCGCTGGCGCATCGCCGTTCGCTTGCGTTCGGCCAACGATGCCGTGGCAGCCATTCCCCCACCTTTTCCGCAAATCACGTCCAAGTCGTAAGACATAGTCTTAGCATGAGACGATGTCTCAAGACACCGATTCGTCCGATCAGCCCGGTTCGAAGGCGCGGGCCGCGTGGCAGTTCGTCCAGCAGATGGTCGCCGACGTCACCAAGATCGTCACCGAGGACGCCGAGTCCGAGCGGGAGCTGCTAGAAGGGCTGCGGATGATCGCCCGCGTCTCGTCGCTGTGTGCACAGATGTCGGTCGAGTCCGATGCCGACCGGCCCACCTTCTTCGATATGTGTTCGGCGAACCGGATGGTCGGCGGCCCCAATCCGGACGGCAACTACTACCTGGCGATGATCCGTGGCGACCGGAGCTACCGGATCACCGGCTCCCGGGGCACCAGCGCCTACCTCGGGTTGCAGATCCTGGCCGGGACGGGGCTCACGCCGCGGCGCATGGCCGGGTATGTCAGCGACGTCGACTTGGCCTTGGCCTCAGGCGAATTCGCGGTCGTGCTGTCCGCGGATCAACCCTCCGAACTCGCCGGCGCCCAGTGGGTGCGCATCCCCGACGACGCCTCATCCGTGGTGGTCCGCGAGTACATCGGCGACCGTGCGCACGAGGAACTCGCCACCCTGCGCATCGAGGCGCTGGACCCCGCCCCGCTGGTCCCGCTGACCGACGCCGAGCTCGCAGATCAGTTCACCGCGATGGCCTGGTCACTGATGAAGTTGACGACGCTGCACCGCACCATCAAGCCGGAACTGCTCGACATGCCCAACACCTTGCTGACCGCCGAGGCCGCCAACCTGGGCGCCGCGGACACCACCCCGGACAACCTGTACATGATCGGGACCTTCCGGCTGGAGCCCGACGAGGCCCTGGTCCTCGACATCGCCCCACCCGACACCCGGTACTGGAACGTCACCCTGGAAAGCATCTGGCACGAGTGCCTCGAGCCGCGGGCCCGGCACAGCTCGGTCACCAACCGTGGCGCGGCCCCCGAAGGCGACGGCCGGGTGCGGATCGCCATCTCCGCGAACGACTTCGGGTTGGGCCACTGGCTCGACACCGGTGGCCGGCATCGGGGGTTCGTCGTCCTGCGCTGGCTGGACAACCCCAGCCCGCCCGACGTGAAGGTGTCGGTGCGCCGATGCGAGGAGGCCGTATGACACTGCAGGATCGATTCGCCCCCGAGCGGCTGATTGCCGCCGCCTGCGAGGAGGTCGGCAGCGACGACTTCGGCGCCGAGGGCTGGCGGCCCGGGCTGCACCGCCTCACCGACGGGCTGATCAACGACGCGCGACTGTCGGACATCGGGGTGGAGATCGCGCACCTCGACATCATGCGGGCCCTGAAGAACCGCCTCGGTGTGATCGCCTCGCGCAAAGAGCATCCCGAGATCGCCGCCAAACCGGTCACGGCGCCGATCTTCATCGTCGGCCAGCCACGCACCGGGACCACGATCCTCTATGACCTGCTCGCCCAGGATCCCGCGCTGCGCGCCCCGCTGACATGGGAGGTCGACGAACCCTGCCCCGTTCCACAACCGGAGACCTATCACGACGATCCGCGGATCGCGCAGGCGCAGGCCAGCATCGAAATGTCCGAGCAGATCATGCCGGGGTTCCTGGCCTTTCATCCGATGGGCGCGCTCGTCGGGCAGGAGTGTGTGCGCATCACGGCCGGCGAGTTCGTCAGCATGATCTTTTCGGTGCAGTACCGCCTGCCGGGTTACTACCGTTGGCTGCTCTACGAGGCGGACCACGCGGGCGCATACCGATATCACCGAATCTTCCTGCAGCACTTGCAATCCGGCGTAGCCGGTCAGTGGTTGCTGAAGTCGCCCGCGCACCTGTGGCAGCTGGACACGCTGCTGGCCGAATACCCCGACGCGCTGATCGTGCAGACGCATCGTGACCCGCTCAACGTCATCTCGTCGATCGCGGCCCTCACCCACCACCTGCGCCGGATGTGCAGCGGCGAATCGAGCATCGCCGAGTGTGCGGCGCAGTCCTACGAGGAGATCGTCGTCGGCCTGGAGCGCGAGATGGCCCTGCGGGACAGCGGCGCCGTGCCGGCCGACCGCGTGATCGACGTGCAATACACCGACTTCATCACCGACCCATGGACCACGATCAAGGACATCTACCAACGGCTCGACCGCGAGCTGCGTCCCGACGCCGAGCAGCAGATGCGCGAGTTTCTCGCCGCCCACCCCGGCGATGGGGGCCGCGGCCGCTACACCTGGTCGGACACCGGCCTGCAGGCGGGCGAGGTGCGCGAGCGGGTGCGCGCCTATCAGGACCGCTACGCGGTGCCGACCGAAAACCTGCGGTGAGCCGGGTCGCAGCGAACACCGTTGCGACGCTTGAGGTCTCCAACCGAGTAGGATCGCCGCAAAGCGACGGGAGCGGCCATGGACGAGGACTGCCTGAAGCTCACCACCTACTTGGCCGAGCGCCGGCGGACCGACGCGGGCTTTGTCTCCGACGTGCTGCTCGACCTGTACGGCCGGCACCGCATCGCCTGTGGCGTGGTGCTGCGCGGCGCCGGTGGTTTCGGTACCGGTCGCTACCTGAGGACCGACGAGTCGCTGACCTTGTCCGAGGATCCGCCCGTCGCGATCGTGGCGGTCGACACCAGGGCGAAGATCGAGGCCCTGCTCGACTCGGTGCTCGCCATCAAGCAGCGCGGCCTGGTCACCGTCGAGCGGGCGCGGCTGCTGCGCGACGGCGGGTCCTTCCCGGGGCCGCTGGAACTCCCCGAGGAATTGCGCGAAGCCGTCAAGCTGACCGTGTACGTCGGCCGCAAGGAACGCGTCAACGGCACCCCGGCCTACGTCGCCGTCTGCGACCTCCTGCATCGGCGCCGGATCGCCGGCGCCTCGGTGCTGTTGGGGGTCGACGGCGTCAGCCACGGGCAGCGGCATCGCGCCCGCTTCTTCGGTCGCAACGCCAACGTGCCGATGATGATCGTGGCCGTCGGATCCGGTGAGCGCATCGCGGGCGTGCTGCCGGAGCTCGCCGGGCTGCTCCGCGAGCCGATGTTCACGCTGGAGCGGGTCCGGGTGTGCAAACGCGACGGCGAACTGCTGGAGCGGCCGCACGCGCTGCCCGGGGTCGACGAACGCGGTTTGTCGCTCTTCCAGAAACTGACCGTCTACACATCCGAGTCGGCCTTGGTCGACGGGGTGCCCATTCACCGCGCGATCGTGCAGCAGCTGTGTCAGCGCGACACGCCCGACGGCGCGACGGTGCTGCGTGGCATCTGGGGATATCACGGAGACCATCGGCCGCACGGCGACAAGTTTCTCTCGCTGCGTCGGCGCGTCCCCGTGGTGACCATCCTCGTCGACACCCCGGCCCACATCGCCGAATCCTTCGACGTGGTCGACGAATTGACCCGCGACGACGGGCTGGTGACGAGCGAGATGGTGCCCGCCGTGGTGTCAGACGAACACGACGCCGGCGACGGCCCGCCGCGCATGGCCCGCCACCGCTACTAGCGATCGCGAGCGCGGCGGACCGAGCGGACGCGGGTCGCACCGCGATTAGGTCAGCCGGCGACCGAGGCCTCGTAGATGGACTGGATCGCCTTGTCCAGCGTGGCGTTGAACTGCTCGTCGGACTGGTCGACGGCGAGCCCCTCGGTGAGGGCGCGGCTGAAGCTGGCGATCAACCCGGTGTTCTTCGCCAGCAGCTCGTTGGCTTCCTCGCGGGAGTAGCCACCGGAGAGGGCGACCACCCGCATGACCTTCGGGTGCTCGATCAGGGGGCGGTAGAAGTTGACCTCGGTGGGCAGGCTCAGCTTGAGCATCACGCGCTGACCCGCGGGCACGTTCTCGAGTTGCTTGGTGATCTCGTCGCGCAGGATGCCTTCGGCCTCCGCCTTGTCCGAGATCGAGATGGTGACCTCCGGTTCGATGATGGGCACCAGACCGTGCGAGAGCACCCGGTGGGCCAGTTCGAATTGTTGGGCCACCACGGCGGCGATGCCCCCCGCGTTGGCGCCCCCGATCACCGACCGTTCCTTGGTGCCGAAGACGCCCTTGCCCACGGCGCGCTCGAGCAACTCGTCCAGCCCCGGGATCGGCTTCATCAGCTGCACGTCATCCGACGCCTCGGCCAGGCCCTTGTCGATCTTCAGGATGGGCACCACGCCCTTGGTCTCCCACAGGTAGGTGGTCGACGGCTTGCCCTCGATCTCGCGGTCCATGGTCTGCTCGAACAGGATCGCGGCCAGCACGCGGTCGCCGTTGAATACGGGCGACGTGATGATCCGCGACCGCATCTGGTGGATGAGGTCGAACATCTCCTCCTCGGAGGAGTACGCGTCGTCCTCGATGCCGTAGAGGCGCAGCGCCTTGGGCGTCGAGCCGCCGCTCTGGTCGAGCGCCGCGATGAATCCCTTCCCCGACGCCATCCGGTCCGCTTGCTTCTCGTTTGGCATGGAAGTTCCCCACTCCTTCGTGGTCCCCGTACGGTCACGGCCCCTGCGGTGCTCGCGCCCTGCAAATAATCGTGCCGATCATATTCGGCCGATCAAAGTCCCAGAAGGCAGGCCGTCACAGGTCGGCTTGGTCTGGCCGGGGGGCGGCGGGTCTGACGCGCCACAGCGCCATGCGGTCGAGGAGCCGGTCGCGCAGAACGAGCGTGTGGAAGAGGACCGCGCACATGTGGGCGGTAAACGCTGCGAACAGCAGGAACGCGAACGCGCCATGGCACTCGCGGAGCACCGCGAAGACATCGATGCTGTGCGGCGCGATGCCGGGCAGCCGCAGCGGGCCCACCAGGGTGACGGGGAACCGTGCCGCCGACAGCATCGCCCACCCGGTCAGTGGCTGCACCAGCAGCAGGGCGTAGAGCAGGCGCTCCGACCACGTCGCGATGCGCCGTTCCGCGCCGCTCATCGTGGCCAGGAAGGGTGGGGGCCGGTGCCTGAGCCGGTTCGCCAGCCGGACCACGGCGAAGATCAGGATCAGCACTCCCAGGGGCCGATGGATGGCCAGCAGCAGCGGGTAGTAGCTCAGCGCCGCGACCATGGTGACGCCGATCAGCAGTTGCGCGATGACCATCGGCGCCATCAGCCAGTGCAACAGGCGGGACGGCAGCGCGAACCGGGCCGCGGCGGTGCCGGCCGTCACCGCAGCACCCGGGAGACGTCGACTTCGCTGGGCGTCTTGGGCTCCTCGGCGCGGCGGGTGAACGAGCGGGCGTAGACGGCCGACCTTGCGGCCAGCAGTGGGTCGTCGGAGGCGGCGATGCCATCCGGCAGGACCAGGGGGTCGAAGTTGATGTCGCGGGCGTTGCCCGGCGCTTCGGTCTGCACGCCCGTGACGGTGATGGTGCCGGCCTCGATGCTGCGGCGGGCCGACGGCCAGGGCTTCGAGGCGTCGTGCGTGGGATCGCCCGGCTCGCCGATCGTGAGCACGAGCCGCCAACTCAGCGGGCGCTGCGCGAGCGCGCGGATGAGGTCGTCGAACAGGTAGTCCTTGCCGGCCGCCGCCGGGACGGCCGCCGTTTCCTGGGGAACGGCGGACCAGCGCACGGAGACGGTCGCACCGGCGCCGTTGGTGAATCGAAACGCGTTCAACCCGCGATACGTGCTGTCGGCGAACCCAGCACTCGGCGGCGCGCCCTTGATGACCTTCATGGCAGCGACGGTCTCCGGATGGCGGTCGAGGAAGGCGGCCATCTTCGCGGGGTCGGGCTTGCCCGTCTCGGGCACAGGCTTGGACGCGAGCAGCCGGTCGTAGAACCCCTGCGGAGTGCTGTCCGGGAAGACGGGGATGTTGATCATCGCGGTGCGCCATTGCTCGCCGTCGGGACCCTGGAAGAGCAGGCCCAACCCCCGGACCGTGGTCGGCATGTCAGGCTGATCCGGCAGACCGCCCGACAGGGAAAACCGGCCGATCACCGGCACGCTCCCCGGCCGGAAAATCCCGGCCCGGCAGACCGCCGCCCCCGCCCCCGTGCTAGCAAACGTTCCGAACGCGCTGAGCCCCTTCGCGTGGTTGCGCCGAAAACCCTCGTGACGCCCGTAGACATGCTCGAAGCGGTCGGTGAACCGGGGCGGCGTCAGCGCGCCGGGCCGCAGCCAGCCGCCCGCGTAGGCGAACCCACCGACGTCGACCGCGGCGATGCCGGCCACCGCTCCCATGCCCAGCAATGCGCTCCGCCGGGTCAGGGCTTCGGCGAGGGACCGGGTGCGCTCGACATCGCCGGGCGGGTCGTCCTGCGGGCCTTCGTGATCACCGGGCTCCACGGCCACCGCCCTTCCGCGTTTCTGCAGGCCACACGGCCCAGGCTGGACACGAATCCGGTGCAGGCAATTCACGCATGGGCCGAACGCGCGCGCAACTTTTGCGATGACCGTCGCACACACTCACAGGACGGCGCGGGGGTGTCATTCGTTCACTCGTTTTGGGGGTGGTTCGCGAAGTGACATACCATCTACTGAGAACTTGCGGCTGCATCTGTGGCTAGCAGCGCAGATCGATGGAGTGTGTCTCCTCCGACGGGCAAGCGCTTTCCGTGGGGTTGAACCAGCAGCCCCCGGGCTGGCAGTGGCTGTTTTGAGAGCTAACGGGTCCCGCGCGGGACCGAATGTGAGTGAATAGACCATGGGCGAACTAACCGGTGATCCAATAGACCCGACCGCTTTTTCAGTGGGAAAACAACAGGTAGAACAGGCGGTCGTCCTCACCGTCTCGGGCGAGGTGGACATGCTCAGCTCACCGCATCTGGCCGAGGCGATCCAGACCGCGATGGCGACCAAACCCGCCGCGCTGATCGTTGACCTGTCGAAAGTGGACTTCCTGGCGTCCGCCGGGATGACAGTGTTGGTCACGGCGCAGGCCGAGACCGAGCCGCCCACGCAATTCGCGGTCGTCGCCAACGGCTCGGCGACCAGCAGGCCGATCAAATTGATGGGAATCGACAGCGTGCTCTCGCTCTACAGCTCGCTCGACGACGCGCTGAGCGGCATCGCTGGTGGGTGAACCTCGAGATGGGGGCACAACTGGAGACGATGGGGCGCTCTGATCAGTCGCATGACGTGTCACAGACCGACGACCGGTCCCGCTTCGCGCGGAATCGCGTGGCTGCCGACCCGCGCAGCGCGGCTCGGACCCGAGCCGAGTTCGGCCTCTGGCTCGAGACGCATTTCACCCTCAGTTCCGACCGGTTCAGCGACGTCCTGCTGGCGGTGAACGAAGCCATCGCCAACGCCGCGGAATTCGCCTATTGCAACGCCTCGCAGCCCGGGACGCTCGACGTGAGCGCGGCCTATGACCGCCGGTCTGACACCCTGGCCGTGTCCGTCGGCGATCGCGGGCGATGGCGCCACAAAATTCCGGCTCCCCGGCAGCAGCTCCGGGGACGCGGCATCCCATTGATGGAGGTCCTCGCGGACCAAGTGACCATCGACCGCACACCCCACGGCACCCGCGTCACGATGACGTGGACTGACCTCACGGGACGGCCCGACGCTTCGTAACTACGTCGCTTGCGCCAGGACTTGCTGAATGCGGTCCTCGCGCGGCAGGACCGGACCGTCGTCGAGGGATTCGTCGATACCGAGCTCGGCGAGGCCGGCTCTGGTCAGCAACGAGGTGCCGTACGCGGCGAGAACCAGCTTCTGATCCTCGCTGTGCCCCTCCTCGACGAGCATCGCCCCGATGAGGCAGATGACGGCCATCTTGTAGGCGTTGAAGGCGCGGTACCACTCGCGGTTCTGCAGCTTGATGCCGCTGGTCCGCTCGTAGTGGGCGAGCAGGGCGTCGATCGGGAGCGCTGCGGGATGGCTGTTGATGCCGACGGGCTGCGCCCACAGCATCTCCAGCCAGCCGATGTCGGTCAGCGGATCGCCGACCGTGCTCATCTCCCAGTCGAATACAGCGCTCACCTCGCCGCCGGTGAAGCCGAAGTTGCCCGGTTTGGCATCCCCGTGCACCAGCGTGACCGTCGGGCAGGGCGCCGGCCGGCTCTCCCGCAGCCCCCGGTGAAGCCGTTCGAGGGCGGGCAGGCAACCACGCTTGACCCGGTCCATCTCCGCGGCCCAGTGGTCGAGTTCTCGCTCGAGGTGCGTCCCGCCGTCGTCGAGCGAATCGAGCCCGGTCCGGGCGAGGTCGACGGCATGGATGGCGGCGAGTTGCTCGACCAGGCTCCGGCACATCCGCACCACGGTCTCGTCCGCGACGCCGGCGGGCGCCTGCATCTCGTACACGTCGCCGGCGACGCGTTCCATTACAAAGAAGGGCCGGCCCAACACCTCGCCGGTCTCTTCCAGCCACAGCGCCCGCGGCACGCGGACCCCGGTGTCCTGGAGTGCGGACAGGATGCGGAACTGGCGCGGGAGGTCGTAAGGCTCCAGCAGCGCGGGCGGCCTGGGCCGCAGCCGCAGCACCAGGTCTTGGCGTGCCCGCCGATCGCCGTGGCCGGTGACCACGGTCAGCATCAGCATCTCGGCCGAATGGCCGAAGCTCACCCGGTCCAGGCCCTCGACGCGGACATCGTCGGAGTCGGGCAGTCGGGTGCGAAGCCAGCCCTTCAGCCGCGCCCCGAAGTCGGCGGCCACGGTCACTGGCGAGCCCCTTCGGCCGACAGGCGCTCGACCGGCGTCCTGTCCTGGGTGAACGCCGACATGTCCATCGCCGTCCAATTCGGATACCGCCGGTAACCGGCACCGCCGAGCAGTAATTCGAATACGCCCCAACCGGTGTGGCCGTCCCGCTCGAAGCGCATAAGCTGGTCAAGGGCCATCGACTTACCCTCCGTCTCGACAAGCTGTTCGGAATTGCCACTGTCCCAATGGAAATGGATGAAGTAAGCCCCGGCGCCGAGGTCCTCGTACTGGCAGTGCGCCATCGGCAGCCCGTAGTAGGCGTTGACGTGTTGATGCGGCGCGTCAGCGATGACTCGATGGGTCTCGCCGTCCTCGTCGGTGAAGACCAGCACCGCGCGGGCGGGCCGCTTGCGTGCGCCGTCGAACTCGACGTCGTGTTCGATCTTGACGAACCGCTTTGACAGTGTTCCATCCGCATAGGTGATGCCACCGTCGACGTATTGCACTGTCCCGTCGGCTGTTTCGATGACCCACGCCTCGATCGCGTGGTCGTCGAAGCCCGCGTCGAGCCACAGCCAGAAGTCGATCCTGTCGGACACCCGCACGCCGAAGGTGCGGTCGCGACCGCCGTGAAACCCGTCGACGCTGATCCGTTCGCCGTCGATCCGCACCCAGCCGCTCCACCGGCCCGGTTCCTTCATGTGATACATGTCGGCGAGCACCCGGCCGTCGTCGCCCATCACCTTCATGGGCAGCAACTCCCACATCGGCGCGCTGGGTTGGTAGTAAAGCTCCCACTCGATCCCCGAACCATTGGGTTCCACGTCAAGCCGCCACTTCTTCAGGGGCTCAACGCAAGTCCAGCGCATCGGCCCGGCACTGAGCTCAGTTCGATCGCCGCCCGCGATGGGCTTACCCGCCAACAGATCCCAGTGCCTGCCGTCGGCGAGACTCACCTTGACATAGCCCAGCCCACTGCCGGTGTTCGGATTGTTGCCGTAACCGCTTGCCAACAACATGGTGCCGTCGGGCGACGCCGCGAAGAAGTAACAGCGATCCGACCACGTCGGGTCGCTGTCGTGTACCGCGTCGAACGTCGTCGGAAGCTGGTGCGTGAACGACTCGTCGGCGGCGGAATACACCATGGCTGTCCTCTCGAGCGATTTGGTTGATTCGCAACGGAATTCGTTGTGCTGCGCGGCGCATCCCGTAACATCTGCGCCATGGAGCCGAGCCGCCGGTGGGGCGACGACCGCGCGATCCTCGATGACGAGGAGGCCCGCAGGCGCATCCTGGACGCCGCCGGCCGCTGCATCGTGCAACGCGGCAACACCCAGTTCCGGATGGGTGAGGTGGCCGACGAGGCCGGAGTGTCGCGGTCCACGGTGTACCGGTACTTCCCGGGACGTGACGATGTCCTGCTGGGCCTGATCCTGAAGCGGGTCGACCACGCGCTCGGCGCGTTGGTGCGCTCGCTGGCCGCCCCCGACGATCCCGTGCGGTCGGTGCCGGAGATGGTGCTGGCCCGCGTCGAGTCGGTAGACGGCGATCCCCTGAACGAGGCGCTGTTCGCCGCCGAGAGCACCGCGGTGGCGACGGCCCTCGAGAAGGGGTCGGAGCCCATCGTGGAGACCCTGTTGCGGCATTACCAACCGCTGCTGGATCGGTGGAAGTCCGCCGGCCGCCTGCACGCCGACCTCGATCCGCGGTCGGTGGTGCAGTGGCTGCACGCCACCACGCTGTTTCTGCTGGCGCCCTCGTGGCGGTACCGCACGACCGCCGACAAACGCCGGTTCGTCGAGCAGTTCGTGGTGCGAGCCCTGGTACCACAGATCAGACAATAACTAAGTATTGTCTGATGTCGAGACGTTCAAGTATTTTTGTCTGACCCCGTGCCGCGATGTCCCACGGCTCGCGGCGCGGGTGACACATCCCCCACTGAGGAACGACCGCGATGAACAACCCCGTGACGCAGGCGCTATCGGTTGCCGGCCTGGCCGCGCACCTCGGCCGTGGCATGGGCCGGGTGGCCACCGACGCGGTGGTGGGTGGTCGGGTCGGGCTCCCCCGCCGGGCGCAGGACATCGACGCGGCGGTGCTGTCGAGGATCATGGGCACCGCCGTCAGATCGGTCCGGCTTCTGGGCAGCGACGCGGGCACGTCGGCGCGGGCACGGCTGGTGTTGACGGGGAAGAACGTCCCCGACTCGGTGTTCGTCAAGCTCGCGGCGACGACCGCGGCGACCCGGTTGATGGGCGAGCTGGGCCGACTCGGGCACACGGAGGTGAGGTTCTACCGTCAGCTCGCCCCGCAGGTCGTCGGCGCCCCGTATTCCTACGGGTCCGCGTTCGATTCGTGGACCGGACGCTACCTGGTGGTGCTGGAAGACCTCCCGGTCGAGTCGTGCGAGTTCCCCGACACCTTGCATCCCCTTTCGCCCGACCAGGCCAGCCTGATCGTCGAGCTGCTCGCCGACCTGCACGCCACCTTCTGGGAGCGACTGCCCCGGGACGGGCGCGGTCCATTGGGCTGGCTCTACACGCCGTCCGGCGACGTCACTTCCCTGCTGACCGGCTCGCTGATGCACGCCTCGATCAAGCGCCTCGCCGACCGCACCGAGATCCCCGTCGAGAACGGCCGTTTCATCGCCGACAATTACCGCGCGGTCGCCGCTCTCATCGACACTCCCCCGCACACCGTCATGCACGGCGACGCCCACCCCGGCAACATGTACTTCCACGGCGGCAAGGCCGGGCTGCTGGACTGGCAGGCGGTGCGGCGCGGGCACCCGTCGCGCGAGCTCGCCTACACGCTGATCACCAGCCTCGACCCCGAGGACCGCCGAGCGACCCAGCGCGAGCTGCTCGACGACTACCGCCGTGCCCTCGCGGCGGCCGGTGGCCCGACCCTGGACCGCGATGACCTGTGGCTGCGGTTCCGCCAGGCAGCGCTGTACGCCTACGTGGCCCCCCTGATCACCGCGGGAATGGGCGGCATGCAGGTCGAAGACGTCGCCATGGAAGGGCTGCGGCGCGGTGTCGTGGCCCTCGACGATCTGGAGACGGTCTCGGCGCTGAAGAGTTCGCTCTGACAGAAAGATCGCCCCAACCTATTGCGATGCCCGCCGCAAGAGTTACGCTACTAGCCGTAGCGTAATGCTGCCAGTCTCGTTCGCGCCTGTTGCCCGTTCCGGCAAGGAGAGTCACATGTTCGACCTGAAGATCGTTGGTGGCACCGTCGTCGACGGCACCGGCGCGGAGCGCTATCACGCCGACATCGGCATCAAGGACGGCAAAATCGTCGACGTCGTCCGCCGCGGCGCCGACGACCCGGCGCTGGGCGGGGAAGCCGCCGAAACCATCGACGCCACGGGGCATGTGGTGGCCCCCGGCTTCGTCGACATCCACACCCACTACGACGGCCAGGTGAGCTGGGATGGCCTGCTCGAGCCGTCCAGCGGTCACGGCGTCACCACCATCGTGACCGGCAACTGCGGCGTGGGCTTCGCCCCGGTGCGGCCCGGCACCGAGCAGTGGCTGATCGAGTTGATGGAGGGCGTCGAGGACATCCCCGGCACCGCGCTGACCGAGGGCATCACCTGGGGCTGGGAGACCTATCCCGAATACCTCGACGCGATCGGCAAGCAGAAGTTCTCCATTGACGTGGGCAGCCAAGTCGCGCACGGCGCCATCCGCGCCTACGCGATGGGCGAGCGCGGGGCCCGCAACGAACCAGCGACGCCCGACGACATCGAGGCGATGGGCCGGCTGGTCCGGGAGGCGATCGAGGCCGGCGCTCTGGGGTTTTCGACGTCGCGCACGATGGGGCACCGCGCCATGGACGGTGAACCGGTGCCCGGCACGTTCGCCGCCGAGGATGAGCTGTTCGGGCTCGGGCGGGCCATGGCCGCCGGTGGTCAGGCCGTCTTCGAGCTGGCGCCGCAAGGCTCCGCGGGCGAGGACATCGTCGCGCCCAAGAAAGAACTGGACTGGATGCGCCGGTTGAGCGCTGAGATCGACAGGCCGGTGTCCTTCGCGCTGATCCAGGTCGACGCCGATCCCAACCTGTGGCGCGAGATGCTCGACCTGTCCGCCGACGCGCACGCCGAGGGCGCCCGCCTCTACCCGCAGGTCGCGGCCCGACCGTTCGGGATGATGATCGGGTTCCAGGGTCATCACGGCTTCAGCCACCGGCCCACCTACCGCCGGCTGGCGGCCGAATGCAGCCGCGAAGAACTCGCGCAGCGCCTGGCCGACCCGGCGGTGAAGGCCGCCATCCTGGCCGATGAGGACCTGCCCGCCGACCCGACGCTGTTGTTCGACGGGATGTTCGCCCTGGTGCAGCATTCGCTCAAGCGGCTGTACGCGCTGGGCGATCCGCCCGATTACGAGCCCACCCCCGAACGCACCGTCGCCGCCATCGCTGCGGCCCGCGGCGAGGACCCGTTGTCCACGCTCTACGACCTCATGCTCGAGCGGAACGCGACCGCCATGCTGATGCTGCCACTGTTCAACTACGCCGACGGCAATTGCGACGCGATCCGGGAAATGCTGCTGCACCCGGCCGGTGTGCTCGGGCTTTCCGATGGCGGCGCCCACTGCGGGATGATCTGCGACGCTTCGTATCCCACGTTCCTGCTGACCCATTGGGCCCGCGACCGGCGCCGGGGCGACAAGCTGTCGCTGGAGTACGTGATCCGTAAGCAATCGCGCGACACGGCCCACCTGTTCGGCCTCACCGACCGCGGCACCATCGAGAAGGGCAAGAAGGCCGACATCAACGTCATCGACATGGACGCCCTGACGCTGCACCCCGCGGCGATGGCCTTCGACCTGCCGGCCGGCGGCAACCGGATCCTGCAGGGAGCCAGCGGTTACGCCGCCACGATCGTCAGCGGGACCGTGACGCGGCGCCACGACGTCGACACCGGGGCGCGCCCCGGCCGTTTGGTGCGGGGAGCGCGTTAGGGCCCGCGCATGAACGCGCCCGCCGGCAACCAGACCCGCACCTGCCCCCCTTCTGGAGAGGACGCGATCGGCACCCCGCCGGAGAGCCCCACCCTGGTGCCGGCGCAGCGGTACTACTCGCCGGAGTTCGCCGCGCTCGAGGTCGCGCGAATGTGGCCGAAGGTCTGGCAGCTCGCGTGCATGGTGGACCACGTCGCCGAGCCCGGCGACTACTTCGAGTACCGGTGCGGACCGTACGGGGTGCTGATCATTCGCGACGGCGACGGCGTGCTGCGCGCCTTTCAGAACGCGTGCCGCCACCGCGGCAACTCGGTGTGTGTGGGCTCGGGCTCCGGGCTGCGGGAGCTCAAGTGCGGCTATCACGGGTGGACCTGGGACCTGGCCGGCACGCTCAAGCGGGTGCCCAACCGCAAGGGCTTCGGGTCACTCAAGATGTCGGACTTCCCGCTGGTGCCGGTCCGGGTGGACAGCTGGGCCGGACTGGTCTTCGTCAACCTCGACCTCGGTGCGATGCCGCTCCTCGAGTATCTGGAGGCGGTGCCCGACGACATCGCCTGGTGCCGGCTCAGCGACTTCCGTTGCTACGCGACCCTGACCGTCGAGGTCGACGCCAACTGGAAGACGATCGCCGACGGCTACAGCGAGACCTACCACATTCAGACGCTGCACCCCGAGTTGCTGCGCTGCGTCGACGACATTCATGCGCCCCAACAGATCTGGGGTCACACCGGCAAATCCGACCAACCCTACGGCGTGCAGAGCCCCCGCTTCGAGGGCCGGCTCAGCGACGAAGAGGTCTGGGACGCTTATGTGTACACGCAGGGCGCGCTGATGGGCGCCGCCGAGCTCACGCCCTTTCCCGCCGGCGAACGCCGGCCCGGGCAGACGGTCCAGGACCTGATCGCCGAGCACACCCGGGCGTTTGCCGCCAGCCGCGGGGTAGACCTCGATTGGGCCGACACGGACCGGATCACCCGGCTGCACCAGTACAACGTCTTCCCCAACATGACGCTGCTGACCAACGCAGACCACCTCACCGTAATGTGCTCGCGGCCCGGCCCCGATCCGGATCATGGTGAGCTGGTGATGTTCTTGATGACCCGAATGCCGCCCGGCTCACCGCGCGCCAAGCCGACCGACGTCCGGGTGACCGCCGGCGAGGCCGAGCCCGGCGTGGTGCTCACGCAGGACATCCAGGTGCTCGCGGGCCTCCAGCGCGGCCTGCACCAACCGGGCTTCACTCACTTGGTGCTGTCCAGCGAGGAGCGGCGGGTCATCAATATGCATCGCAACCTGGAGCGCTATCTGGACCTATCCCAATCCGAGCGGATGAGTGGCGGCACGGCGAATCAATCGCCCACAACATAATCCGTGTAGACACGCCGTAATCGGTCCGATGGGATTTAGAATCCATCTCGTGATGACCCCGTCAAACCCGTGGGGGGACGACAGAGGGCAACTCGCGCATCAGCTGCAGATGCGATATGAACCACTCGCGCGAAGACGCGCGCGCCGAATGTGTCAGAACTTCGAACGCGTCGGTGTCCGAACGGCACCCGACCGTGTCCGGGAAATGCTGGCGGGGGCGCCCCTGGCGGCCCATGAAGTGATGGACGTCAATTTCGCGCTCATCGCTCTGCAGCTCGACCGTGAAACACGGGCCGCGCGGTACAAGCGGCTGAAGCGCCAAGGTGCCCGCTCACTGATTTTCGCCGGGCTGGTCCTGGTGGTGCTGAACCTTCTCATGTGCATGGCGTACGCCATGCTGAACCTGGCGGAGCAGGGCGCGCCTCTGTAGCGCTCAGCGCGGAACGACGATGCCGTTGTCGTAGGCGTACACGATCGCCGCCGCCCGATCCCGCAGATCGAGTTTTCCGAAAATTCGGCCGATATGGCTCTTGACCGTGACGCCGGAAATGCAGAGCTCGTCGGCGATCTCGCCGTTGGACAGACCTTTGCCCATCAACGTGAGCACGTCGAGCTCGCGAGTCGTCAATCCGCCGATCGCCGTGCCGCGCGGACCGGGAGCGGCTTTGCGGTACGTGGTGAGCACGCGCGCGGTGACCGCGGGATCCAGGTAGCTGTCGCCTCTGGCAACCGCGCGCACGGCGCGAATCAGTTCCTCGGCGGACGAGTCCTTGAGCACGAACCCGGCCGCCCCGGCGCGCAACGCCTCGGACAGCAACTCGTCCTCGTTGAAGGTGGTCAGGGCTAGGACCGGCGGCGTCCCCCCGAGCCGGCGCGTCGCCTCGATGCCGTCGACCCGGCGCATGCGCAGATCCATCACGATCACATCGGGTCGATGTGCTTCGACCGCGGCCGGCACCTCGTCACCGTCGGCGCATTCCGCGACGATGACGAAGCCGTCCTTGCGGCGCAAGATCCGGCGCAACCCCGACCGCACCAGGTCCTGGTCGTCGACGAGAAGGACGCTGATTTCGGGGATTTCCGCGATGTTCGGGATCACGCCTTGCACCACCACGGGCGCCATCCGGTGTCACCCTCGTGCAGCGGGATGTCGGCGCGCACCGACCATCCATCCTCGGTCGGCCCGGCGTCGATCGCCCCGCCCAGCAGCTCGACGCGCTGGCGCATGCCACGCAGGCCGCGGCCCTCGGCGGATTGCGGGGCCGCGATCGCCACCGGTAACCGGTTGTCGACTGTGATCCTCGCCGACGCGGACGAGACCGCCAGCGTCACCGCCGATTTCGAGTCGGGCGCGTGTTTGGCGATGTTCGCCAGCGATTCCTGCGCGATGCGGTACAGCGCCAGACCGACCGCTGCCGAGACGCGTTCGGTGGCTCCGTCGATGCTCAGCGTCACGTTTAGGCCGGCCCGCTGGAAGTCCGCGACCAGGACCCCCACATCGTCCATCCCGGGTTCGGGCGTCGTTTGGGCCGCCTTGGTCGGCGAGTTGTCCAGCAGTCCGACGGTGCGGCGGATGTCGGCCATCGCCTGCCGGCCCAGGCGCTCGGCCTGTTCGAGCGCCTCGACCGCGTCGTCGACGTCGCGGTCTTGCTGCAGTCCTCGGCGCGCACCGGTCACGTGCAGCAGGGTGATGCTCAGCGAGTGGGCGATCACGTCGTGCACCTCGCGGGCGATGCGACGCCGCTCATCGGCGGCGGCGTGCTCGGCCAACAGCTTCTGCGCCTCGATCTGTTCGGCCAGCAGCAGCCGTTGAGTCCGCATGATGTAGCCGAGCAGCCAGCCCGCACCGACGAAACCCAGGTACAGCACCACCGCGTCCAAGCGGTGCAGCGCGGACGCGGCGAGCAGCATGGCCGCCGCCGAGGCGGCGGCCAACAGGCCACCCATGACGGAGGTCAGCGTCGTCACCGACAGCACCATCATCACCAGCAGCGCCGGAGCGAAATCGGCGTGGATGGGCGTCGAGGTTCCGAACAGAAGCATGGCCGTGGCCGTCGACCAGGTCGCCCACATCAGCAGCGGACTCAGCTTCATGTTGCGGAAGAAGAACAACAACGTGGGTGAGATCGACAACGCGAACGCGGCCACCGCGACGGGGAGGTCAGCGTTGGGCCGCTGCAGAATCGCGATCACCCCGCCCGCCACCTCGGTGGCGTCGACGGCTACGAACGACGCCCAGGTGATGCCGACCGGAATCAGCTCACTGCGTCGGCGAAACTGTTCGCGCAGGTATCCCGTTGCAGCACGCAACATCGTCCAATCGTAAAGAGTGCGCCACCTGCGGACATCATGCCGTGGTCGGCAATCGCCTCCGCCCGTGGTAGGAGGCAAAGACTGCACTTCGGCACGACGCGCAAGGGGTCACCGTTTTCCTAGCGTTTCAGTCATGACATGGACACTGCTGCACGACCGAATGGCCTTCATGGCCGAAGTGATCAAAGCCGCCGAGGCCGACGCCGAGCGGGCGCTCGCGGTGGTCGCCGACTCACCCGAGATATCCCGGTTGTTCGGTGACGAGGAGGGCCTGCTGCTTTCGCTGGGACAGCGCTGGATGACCATGCTGGTGGCCAAGCTGGACCAGGCCGCGCACGAGGGCGTGGCTGCCGAACAGGTGCGGGCCGATCTCGAAACCGCCGAACCCGGGCTGCACGCACTGGTGCGGATCGGCTCCCGGCGGTCGCTGCGAGTGCGCTCGCTGACGCGCGGCGAACATGTGGCGGTGGGTCTCTTCGGCGGACCGAGCGGCGATCGGCAGACCGTTGCATGACATTCCGGGACTGATCTCGCGATTCACCGCTCGGTACGCGGTCCTGATCGTCGGGCTGTGGGTCCTGGCGGCCGGTGCCGCCAACCTGGCCGTTCCCCAACTCGAGCGGGTGGTCGACTCACATGCCCGATCCTTCATGCCCACCAACGCGCCGAGTGCCGTCGCGGCCTCGCGTGCCGCTCAGCTGTTCGACCAGACGCCGAGCAACAACTTCGTTTACGTTGTGCTGGAACGCAATCAACGGCTGACCCCACGCGACCGGCAGTTCTATGAGGCGCTGGCCGCGGCGCTGGGCTCCGACCGGCGGCACGTCTATGCGGTGACGGACCTGTGGTCACAGCCCGCGACGGCCGCCGGTGCGCAGAGCTCCGACGGGCGAGCCGTCAGCGTCATGGTCCGGCTGGCCGGAATGCTGGGCACGGCGCAGGCGCGCGATTCGGTGAACGCTGTCCGCGCCACCATCCAGAAGCTCGCGCCGCCGGCCGGCCTCGAAGCCCATGTCACCGGACCAGGCGCCACCATCGTCGACGAATTCTCCGCGATCGATCGACAGATGCTCGGAATCACCGCCGCCACCATCGGTCTCATCCTGCTCTTGCTGTTGATGGTGTACCGATCCCCGATCGCGGCCGGAATTCCGCTGATCTCCGTCGGGCTCGCCCTGGCCTTGGCCCGCGCCGTCGTCGCCGCCCTGGGCCAGTCCAATGTGGTTGAAGTATCGTTGTTTTCGGTTGCGCTCATGGCGGCCATGACGCTGGGTGCGGGCACCGACTACGCCATCTTTCTGGTTGGCCGCTACCACGAGGCGCGCCGCGGCGGCGTCGCACCGACCGAGGCGTTGACGCAGGCCTACCGTTCCATCGCCCCCGTCGTGATCGGGTCGGCGCTGACCGTGTCGGTGGCGCTGGCGTGCCTGGTGTTCGCCAATGTCGGGTCGTTCCGGAGCGCCGGATTGCCCTGCGCCATCGGCATTGTGGTGACTATGGTCGCGGCGCTGACGCTGACGCCCGCACTCATGAGCCTCGCCATCCGGCGGGGCTACCTCGAACCTCGCCCGTCAAGGACGGCGCGACGCTGGCGGCGCGTCGGCACGGCGGTCGCGCGCTGGCCGGGGCCGATCCTGGCCACCGCGGGCGGGTTAACCCTCTTGATTGCCCTACCGCTGGGCGGATTCCGGGTCGGCTTCAACGAACCCGCCGCCACGCCGTCGTCGACCGACTCCAACCGCGGCTACGTCAGTGCCGACCGACATTTCGCCGCCAATGCGCTGTTGCCCGATGTCATCGCGATCCAGGCCGACCACGACCTGCGCAACCCGGCCGGCCTGATAGCCATCGAGCGAATCACGCGCCACATCATGGCCGTACCGGGCGTGCGCGCGGTGCAATCCGCCAGCCGGCCCGACGGCAAGGTTCCCGAACAGGCAACGTTGACCTATCAGGCGGGCGTGCTCGGGCGTCAGTTCGGGGACACCGTCGACTCGCTGGCCCAACGCCTGAAGCGGGTCTCCGAACTGGACGGCGCGCTGGCGCGGACGCAGCTTGCCATCGACGGCCTCGGAAATGGACTACGCGGTGGCAGTGCGGGATTGGCCGACATGTCCGGTGCCGCCGAAGACATGCGCGCCGGTATGGACGGGCTGCAGCGCAACGTCACGACCGTGTCCGGCTATCTCGACCCGTTGCGGGACTTCGTCGGGCGGACCCCCGACTGTGCGGGCAATCCCATCTGCTCGACGGTCGATCGAGTGCTTCAGCCGGTCGACAGCCTGGTGCAGACCTCGGCACGCCTGGACGCGGGCACCGCGAAGTTGACCAGCGGCTCCAACACGGCCGCCGCTGCGATGGCCAGCCTGCCCCAGAGCGTCGCGTCGATGAAAGCCGCTTTGGCGCAGGCACGTTCGGCTACCCATGACCTGCTGAGCCTGTCGGACACCCTCGGACCGCAAATGCGACAGTTGACCGACTACCTGGACGAGATCGCGACCCAGTTTCAGGGCAGTGCGGCGGCGGACTTCTACCTGCCGCAACGGGCGTTGACGGATCCGCGCTACACCGCCGCGTTGGGCCACCTGCTCTCCGAAAACGGCTGCGCGGCTTACCTACTCGTCTATGGCGAAGGCTCGGAGTGGGGCGGTGACGGCGCCGAGCGGGCGGACCTGGTCCGCGCCGCCATCAAAGAGGCCACCAAGGAAGGCACCCTGACGCCGGTGGAGGTCGACCTTGCCGGCGTCGGCCCGGTGACTGCCGACCTGCAGCGCTTCGTCGCAGCCGACACCAAGCTGCTGGTCGGCGCCGCGCTGGTCCTCATCTTCTTGATCGTCACGGCGATGCTGCGCAGCCCAGTCGCGGGATTGGTCGTCGTCGGGACGGTCGTCACCTCGTACGCGTCGGCGGTCGGGGCCAGCGTGCTGATCTGGCAACACCTGCTCCACCACGATCTGCACTGGGCCGTCGCCCCGATCGCGTTCATCGCGCTGATCGCCGTCGGCGCGGACTACAACCTCCTCCTGGCGCTGCGCATCAAACACGAAGCGTCTGCGGGCCTCAAGACCGGCATCATCCGCGCATTCGGTGGCACGGGCGGGGTGGTCACCGTGGCCGGCATCGTCTTCGGGCTGACGATGCTGGCATTGCTCAGCAGCAGCGTGCTCAGCATCGCTCAAATCGGCAGCACCATCGCGGTCGGGCTGTTGCTGGACACCCTGGTCGTGCGCGCGTTCGTCGTGCCGTCCATCGTTGCGCTGCTGGGCCGTTGGTTCTGGTGGCCGCGCGGGCTACCTCGCCGGGTCGGCGTTGGGGTGAAAACGCCGTTGCGGCGGCCGCTTACGGCCGCTACTGCTGCAGCGCGGTAGCCGGCATCCCGACCAGCACACCTTCGACGTCGCCGTCGGCGCCCACCATCAGACCGCGCCCCGGCGGCAGCGCTTGGGCCCGGACCATCCGGTTGATCCGGTTCTGCGGGTCGTTGTCCATGTAGAGCTGCGCGACCTTTGCCGAGTTCTGGAACCTCATCCACGGATCCATCTGCAGCGTCGCCCAAACCGCCGGTGGGGGCGGCGCTGTGGAAGCTGATGGAACGTGCCCGGCAGATCGGGCTGCACGTGTTCACC
>NZ_LZJJ01000454.1:0-6066 GCF_001667625.1 Mycobacterium sp. E1715 | reverse complement strand
TCGTCGGACCCTGCAGTGGCCGCACCATATCCTCGTAGACGCGGGTGCTGAACGTGACGTTGTCGGTGAACACGGCCTTGACGGCGTCGAACGAGTACGCGGTGAAGGTCTTCTTGCCGCCGGGTCCGTCACACGGAACCCCCATCTCCGGCCAGCCCGGGTGAACGGGCGCCTTCTGCCGCAGTTCGCGCAGCAGCGGGTACGGGGTCGCGTCGCCGTCGGCGCCCATGCCGGCGTTGAACTTCTCCTGCGCCTCGCGGATGCGCTGCTCGATGTCGTCGTCAACCCTCGACTCCACCACGTGCCACCTCATAAGCCCGTCAACCTACATATTGTCGGTTGCAAACCTACATGATGTAGGTTGAATGAACCAGAAGGCTTACATCGCGAAACCGCAACCTGGAGCGTCCGATTGGTTACTCGAGTCGTGCAGTGGGCGACCGGCGCCGTGGGCCGGGCCGCGCTCCGAGAGCTCATCGAGAATCCCCGTTATCAACTGGTGGGGGTCCTGGTCTACGACCCGGCGAAGACAGGACTCGATGCGGGCGCGCTGTGTGGTCTCCCGCCGACGACCGGCGTGATCGCGACGGCGGACAAGGACGCGATCGTCGCACTGGGCGCCGACGTCGTCGTGCACACGGCCAGCAAAGCACACGCGATCGAAACGAACGCCGAGGACATCTGCCGCCTACTCGCCTCGGGTAGCACCGTCATCACTACGACGTCGTATAACCATTTGCCGACCTATGGGGCGGAAACGGAGTCCGCGTTCGTCGAGGCGTGCCGACAAGGTGAGTCGCGTTTCCATGCTGCCGGCGAGAACCCCGGGTTCATGTTCGAGCGACTGGTCGCCACGGTGACGGGGCTGAGCAAGACGATCGACCGGATCGACCTCTATGAGGCAACTGACGTTTCGGCCGTGGACAGCCGGCCGATGCTGGTCGACCTGATGGGCATGGGGAGACCGCCGGAAGACGTCAGCATCGATTCCCCGATCATCAAGAAGCTCGATATGGCGTACCGCCAGGCGCTCAACGCCACGGCCGACGTCCTCGGGATCACCCTGTCGCGCATCGACGTGGCGGTCGACGCCACCACCCTGCCGCACGACATCGAGGTACCCGCCGGCACTATCGAGGCGGGAACGGTTGTCGGGCAGAGGTTTTCCTGGGTCGGGCACTGGTCGGGCCGTCCGCTGCTGGCCATTCACGAGGAGTGGGTCCTCACCCGCGACCTCCCCCAGTGGGGCATGGCGCCGCTGGCGCCCGGCGAGAAGGCGCCCCTCATCCGCGCGGTCATCAAAGGCGAGCCGAGCTTCGAACTCCAGCTCGACGTGGGATTCGACGGCACGGCGCAACCCGGTCAGCACGCCATGCCGGGCCACCTGATGATCGCGATGGGCGCGATTCGCGCGATTCCGTATGTGCTCGCCCAACCGCCCGGCATCGTGACCGCGGCGGTATTCGGCGCGATCCAACTAGCGTGAGGCGCGCGCGACCGCGCGGGCAATGTGGTCGCTCGGCGCCGCGTGGAAGACATGCGCACTGCCGTCCGGCAGCACCCTGCGGGCAATGAGATAGTCGGATCCCATCCAGCCCTGCCGGATGAACCGACCGAACCGCAGGAACGTCCCGGGAGCGCCGCTGGCCGACGGGATCAGCTTGACCTGCTCGAGCCCGTTCTTCACTCCCTCCCCGGTGAGCGGGCGTGCCGCCGCGAGGCCGCGCACGATCACGGTCGCCGCGTCGTGCGACAGGCCCGGCATCGAATGACCAGGCCGACGACCGTATCTGGCTTCAAAGCGGTCCAGGAAGGCCTGACCGACGGTGTTGCGCTCGTCGTAGCTGTCCAGGCCGATCCAGCCGGACAACTGCCGCCTCCATTCCGCGTTGATGTGCGCCATTTCGAAGGCCGTCGTCGTGTACCGCGGGGGGTCCCAGCCGGCGGCCAGCAGCGCGTCCGTGAACCCCCACAGGCCATGCCCGAACCCGACGTGCACCAACGCGTCGGGCTCCGACGCACTCAGCGCGGCGACCGCTTTGGCCTTGTCGGCCTCCACCTGCGGAATTGCCACGGTCGCAACGACCTTCAAGCCGGCGGCGTCGTAGGCTCGTTCGGCGAAGGCGAGGTACTCCTTTCCGATCAGTGACGACTCATAGGCGATCGCGATCCTCGACCGCCCGTCCCCGATCATCACCGCCGCCAGCATCACCGGCTCCTCGGCCATCGAGCCGTTGTTCAGCGCAAAGCACCACTCTCCGAGCGCACCCTCGGACCCCGACAGGGTGACGATCGGAACGCGAGCCGTGGCCTCGACATGGGAGCGCAGCGGCACCACGTTGTCCGATACCCACGGCCCGTAGATGGCCAGACATCCCTCCGCGACCAGCTCGTCGAAGGCACGTTCGACCGCGAGGTAGGTGCCGTTCGGCAAGCCCACCACGTTTCGGGTGACGAGTTCGATCGGCCGGTCGATCAGCCCGGAGGACAACGCTTCATCCATCACCAGCCGCAGGGCGTCGATGCTGTCGTTGTCCGTGTCGCCGGAAGTCGGATAATCGTTGAGCAAGCCGACTTTCAGGGGAGCGACCGAACCGTACGCGCGAACGCCGTCGTCTGCCATAGCGGCAACATACCGGATGAAGGTTGTGTAATCGCCACCGTACGGAAACAATGATTCGCGAAACTGCATATTCGGCTTCCGGAGTGCTCGCTCCCGTCTGGCCTCACGCGAAGGGGACACCATGACGCTCACATCACCACTGGAATCGAGCGTGTCGGCGGCCGAGAAGAAATATCGCGTGATCCAGTGGGGCATGGGCAATGTCGGGACCTTGGCGCTGCGCCACTTCGCCCACAATCCCCTCTATGAGGTGGTCGGAGTGCTCTGCAACCGCCCGGAGAAAGTTGGCAAGGATGCGGGCGAGCTGGTCGGGGTGGGGCCGATCGGCGTGCTCGCAACCACGGACAAGGCCACCCTGGAGGGCCTTGACGCAGACTGCGTGTTCTACGCGCCCCTCTGGTCGGACGTCGACGAGATCTGCCGACTGCTGCGCGGCGGAAAGAGCGTCGTCGCCTCGGGTGGGGCCTGGTGGCATCGGACGGAAACCAACAGCGCCGACATCGACAAAATCGAGGCGGCGTGCCAAGACGGTGGAACGTCGTTCCACGGAGGCGGCATCCACCCCGGCTACGCGGCGGACCTGCTCGTCCTGACGCTGGCCCGGATCGTCGGCAAGACCGACCACATCCACATCTACGAGGCGGTGAACTTCAACAAGGACACGCTGAAGTACTTGGACGAGATGGGATTCGGAAAGACACCGGACGAGTTCGCCAAGGGCAATCTCTTTCAAGATGCATGGTCGTTGTTCGCGCAATCGCTGACGATGGTGGTCGAAGGCTTGGGCAAGAGTGTCGACAAGTTCACGACAGACGTCGAACTGGGCCTGGCCACCCGCGACATCCCGTACGAGGGCACCGCGGACATGGACATGCCCGGCCTGCGAGGTGTGATCAAGACGGGCACCGTCGCATCCCAACATCACCTCTGGACGGCGTGGGTGGACGGCAGGCCGTTCATCACCTTGCACGAGCTCTACTCGTTCATCGAGCACGACGCCATCGACCCGAGGCCCGATTGGGAACCGTATTACCACTACCGCGTGGTGATCGACGGTGACCCCGGCACCGAGCTCATCCTGCGCGGCAGCCCGCAGGCGCGCGAGCACGCGAAGCCCGGTTACATAGGCTACGCATGGACCGCGATGGAGCCCGTGAACTCCATCCCCGCCATCTGCGATGCGCCGCCGGGTTTCAAGTCGCACGCCGATCTTGGACTCATGACGGTTCGCGGGATCGTGCGCTGAGGCGGCACGTCCCGACGCTCAACATTCAAACTGAAGGTTGCTACGATCGTCGGCATGGCGAAGCGTGGCGGGGCGGACGAGGATCGACGCGCCCGGGGCGAGCAGACCCGTCGCGACCTGATCGACGCGGGTCGCGAGCTGTTCGTTGAACACGGGTTCTTCAACACGAGCATCAGCGACCTCGTGACGAGGTCGGGCGTCGGGACGCGCGGCGCCTTCTACCACCACTTCAAGGACAAAGCCGAGCTCTTTCGAGCGGTATTCGAAGACGTCGAAAACGATCTCACCCTCCGGTCCATTGCCGCTCCCCCGCCGGGCGCGGACGCCTGGGAACGGCTCACGCGTGGATTGCACGGATTCCTTGAAGCCGCAATGGAACCCGCGGTGCAGCGGGTGATACTTGTCGACGGACCGGTGGTGCTGGGCTGGCAGACCCTGCGCGAAATCCAGAATGGCAACAGCATCGCCCTGATCAACGAGGTGGTCCGCGAGGCGATCGCCGAGGGCACCATCGACGATCAACCCGTCGGGGAACTGACGCACATGCTCATCGCCGCGCTCGAGGAGGCCTCGCTGCTCGTCGCGCACTCCGCAAACCCCAAGAGCGCGCGTCGCCGGGCCGCCAGGATCCTGGACCGGCTACTGCTCTCGTTTGCCGTCGAGCCGCACGCGACGCCGCGGCGCTGAGCGTTGCCGAAGTGTGGAGGCCACGTCCGTCACCAGTGGAAATGAATATTTCCAGAAATCGAAATAGTTACTCTGCCAATCTGATAGTCTCGTTCTCAACCTCTGTGCAAGGAGACTCATGCAGCCCGAAGACATGATCTTGGTCAGCGTCGACGATCACCTGGTGGAGCCGCCGAACCTGTTCGAGGGCCGGCTTGCAAGCAAGTACGCGGACGCGGCGCCCCGGGTCATCCGCCGGCCCGACGGCTCGGAGGTGTGGACTTTCAACGACGCCATCATTCCCAACATCGGGCTCAACGCTGTGGCGGGACGCCCACGCGATGAGTATGGCGTCGAGCCGACCGCTTTCGACGAAATGCGGCCCGGGTGCTACGACATTCATGAGCGCATCAAAGACATGGATGCGGGCGGCGTGCTGGGATCGATGTGCTTCCCGTCCTTCCCCGGCTTCGCGGGCCGGCTGTTCGCCACCCACACCGACAAGGACCTCGCCCTCGCCGTCACCCAGGCATACAACGACTGGCACATCGACGAATGGTGCGGCTCGTATCCCGGGCGCTTCCTGCCCATGGGGCTGCCCGTGCTGTGGGATCCCCAATTGTGCGCCAATGAGATCCGCCGCAACGCCGCCAAAGGCTGCCACTCAGTCACCTTCACCGAAAACCCCGCGACGCTCGGCTTCCCGAGCTTCCACGACGAGTATTGGGATCCGATGTGGCGGGCGCTGTCGGACACCAACACGGTGCTCTCGGTCCACCTGGGGTCCTCCGGCAAGATCACGATGACCGCCGACAACGCGCCCGTCGACGTAATGATCACCCTGCAACCGATGAACATCTGCTCGGCGGCCGCCGACCTGCTGTGGTCCCGCGTCATCAAGGAGTTTCCCGACGTCCGCTTCGCACTTTCCGAGGGTGGCACCGGCTGGATTCCCTATTTCATCGACCGCCTCGACCGAACCTACGAAATGCATCACCTGTGGACCGGCCAGGACTTCGGAAACAAACTGCCCAGCGAGGTGTTCCGGGAGCGCTTCCTGACCTGCTTCATCGCGGACCCGATCGGCGTCAAGCTGCGCCATGACATCGGCATCGACAACATCGCCTGGGAGTGCGACTACCCGCACTCCGACTCGTCGTGGCCCGCGGCAGCCGAGGGGCTTGCCTTGGTCATGGTTGACCTCCCCGACGACGAGGTCAACAAGATCACGTATGAGAACGCATGCCGTTGGTACTCATTCGACCCGTTCCGGCATCGCACCCGAGAACGATGCACGGTCGGCGCCCTGCGCGCCGAAGCCGGTGACCACGATGTCGAGATCCGTAGCTTCGACCACGGCCGGTTCGAACGCACCGCGGGCGCGACCCTCGGCACTATGAGCGCCAAGCTCGATGTCTGACAACGGACAAAGCCCGCTGCGGGTCGCTGTCGTCGGTGCCTCCGCCGGACTCGGACGATGCATCGGCATAGGGCTTGCCCAGCGAGGCGCACATGTCGCGCTGCTGGCGCG
>NZ_LZJJ01000453.1:0-31185 GCF_001667625.1 Mycobacterium sp. E1715 | reverse complement strand
TGCTCAGCGGGCTGACCGGGGGGCTGGTCTACGGAGCCGCGGCCGGTGACGTCGGCGGCAAGGTGGCCGTCGTGGTGGCAAGCGCGGCGGTACAGCTGCCCGCCGTCTGGTTGTTGTGCGCCGTGACCGTCGCCGTGTTCGGGCTTGCGCCGCGATTCACACCCGTGGCGTGGGGTGTTCTGGTCGGGTTCATCGCCCTGTACCTGATCGGCTCCCTGGCCGGGTTCTCCCAGTGGCTGCTCGACCTGGAGCCGTTCGCCCACATCCCGCGCGTCGGCGGCGATTTCACGGCCACACCACTGTTGTGGTTGCTCGCCATAGATGCCACACTGATCGCCCTGGGAGCCGTGGCTTTTCGACGACGCGATCTGCGAGTTTAGGAGCGTCATGAAGATCGGTGTTCGACTGGCGGCATCATCGATTCTCGGAATCGCCGCCTATGCTCTGGTCCTGTTCTTGCCGGCCGGCACCTTCCGCTATTGGCAGGGCTGGGTTTTCATCGCCCTGTTCACGGTGGTATCGATCGTCCCCACAATCTATCTGGCGCGCAAACATCCGGCGGCCCTGCAACGGCGCATGCATGCGGGACCGCAGGCGGAAACCCGCACAGCCCAGAAGGTCATCAGTGCCGGCGCCTTCGGAACCCTCTTCGTGGTCATGGCGTTCAGCGCGTTCGACCATCGGATGGGCTGGTCGACCGTGCCCGTGTGGCTGTGCGTGGTGGGTGACGTCCTGATGGCGACCGGCCTGGCCGTCGCCATGCGCGTGATCATCGAGAACAGTTATGCCGCTGCGACCGTGACGGTGGAGAGCGGCCAGAAGGTCGCCTCCGACGGGCTCTACAGGTTCGTCAGGCACCCGATGTACGCGGGGAACGTGATCATGATGGTGGGAATGCCCCTGGCGCTCGGCTCGTACTGGGCACTTCTCCTCGTCGTTCCCGGCGTCGCGATCCTGGTGCTGCGCATTCTCGACGAGGAGAAGCTGCTCAAGACGGAGCTCCCGGGATATCGCGAATATGCGCAACGCGTCCGCTATCGGCTGCTGCCGAGTGTGTGGTAGCCGTTTAATCTGATCCCGTGGTCCGCACTCCCGCGCCCACCAGGGATCGGCCGTGGCGTCGCCCGGGCGTCCTTCGCTACGCGCTGAGCCGGATACGCGGCTTCGCCAAGCCGCCGGTCACTGTGACCGACCCACCGGCCGAGATCGCCGTCGACCGTGACGTTGCCGTGCCCACCCGCGACGGAACGACGTTGCGGATCAACGTCTTCCGGCATGCCGGCGCCGGGGCCGGGCCGGTCATTCTGAGCATTCACCCGTACGGCAAGGACAATCTGCCGAAGCGCCGCGGCAACAGGTGGACCTTCTCCATCCAGTACCGGGTACTGCGCCAGCCCCGGCCGGTGACCTTCTCGGCGCTGACCGGTTGGGAGGCGCCCGATCCCGCGTGGTGGAGCGCGCAGGGCTTCGTCGTGGTGAACGCCGACTCGCGGGGCTGTGGCCACTCCGGGGGCACCGGAAAGCTGTTGTCGCCGCGAGAGGCCGAGGACACCTACGACCTGGTGCAGTGGATCGCCAGTCAGCCGTGGAGTGACGGGCGGGTCGTCATGCTCGGGGTGTCGTACCTGGCCATCAGCCAGTACGCGGCCGCGGCCCTACGGCCGCCGGCACTGCGGGCGATCTGCCCATGGGAAGGGTTCACCGACGCCTACCGCGACCTCACCTTTCCCGGCGGGGTCCGCGAACGGGGCTTCACCCGGGTGTGGTCGCGCAACGTGCGGCGCGACACCCGCCAGGCCTACGACCTGGAGCGGATGCAGGACGCCCACCCACTGCGTGACGAGTTCTGGCGCTCGCTGGTGCCGGACCTCGCCGCGATCGACGTGCCGATGCTGGTGTGCGGCAGCTTCTCCGACAACAACCTGCACGGCCGCGGCTCCATCCGCGCGTTCACGCACGCGAGTTCCGGCCACGCCCGCCTCTACACCCACCGGGCCGGTAAGTGGGCGACGTTCTACTCCGAGCCCGCGCTGGCCGAGCAGCTGAAATTCTTCCGGGCGGCGCTGGACGGGGCGCCCGGTTCCCGCAGCGTCCGCTTGGAGGTCCGCGAAGACCGCGACACCGTCGTCGCGGTGCGCGAAGAGGCCGACTGGCCGCTGGGGCGAACCCATTGGCGGCCAATGTATTTGGCCGCGGGCGGACTGCTGACCGCTTCGCGGCCGTCGGCAGAGGGTGGCATCTCGTTCGAAACCCGCTCCGGCGCAGCCGCTTTCAGCTGGACAGTGCCGGAGGATGTCGAGTTGACCGGCCCGATGGCGGCGCGGTTGTGGATCGAGCTGGCCGGCTGCGACGACGCCAACCTGTTCGTCGGCGTGGAGAAATGGCGCCACGGGCGGTTCGTCGGGTTCGAGGGTTCGTACGGTTACGGCCGCGACCGGGTGAGCACCGGGTGGCAACGGGTCTCGCTGCGGGCGCTGGATCGCGAGCTCTCGCGGCCGTGGGAACCCGTCGCGGCGTGCACCGACCCACAGCCCGTCCCCGCGCACGAGGCCGTCGAGGTCAATGTCGCGCTCGGCCCGTCGGCGACGCTGTTCCGCGCCGGCGAGCAGCTGCGGCTGGTGGTCGCCGGGCGCTGGTTGTGCCCGAGAAACCCGCTTACCGGCCAGCTCCCCGCGGCCTACACCGGCTCCCCCCGCGGGCGCATCAGGCTGCGTTGGGGGCCGCGCTACGACGCGCACCTGCTGATCCCGGAGATCCCGGGCTAGATCCGGTCGGCGTCGGCTCCCCCGGTGCCCGCATCGTTGCCGGGCTAGATCCAAACGCCCTTGCCGACCGCGACGACGCCGCCGGCGCTGATCGCGAACCGCTCCCGGTCCTTCTCCAGGTCCACGCCCACCATCTCGCCGGGGCCGACGACCACGTTCTTGTCCAATATGGCGTGGCGCACCACGGCGCCCCGACCGACCCGGGCGCCCGGCATGATCACGCTGCCCTCCACGATCGCGCCGTCGTCGACCACGACGTTGGACGACAGCACCGAGTTGCGCACCGAGGCGGCCGAGATGATGCTGCCGGCGCCGACGACCGACTCCTGCGCCGATCCGCCATTGACGAACTTGGCCGGCGCCAGGTTCTCCGATTCCCCCCGGATCGGCCAGCGCTTGTTGTACAGGTTGAACACCGGGTGCACCGACACGAGGTCCATGTGGGCGTCGTAGAAGGCGTCCAGCGTCCCCACGTCTCGCCAGTAGGCCCGGTCGCGGTCGGTGGCACCGGGCACCTCGTTGTCGTTGAAGTCGTACACCGCAGCCATTCCGTCGCCGACCAGACGCGGGATGATGTCACCGCCCATGTCGTGATCGGAGTGGTCGTCGTCGGCGTCCGCGCGGATGGCGTCGATGAGGACCTTGGTGGTGAAGATGTAGTTGCCCATCGACACGAACGTCGAATCGGGGTCGTCCGGGACGCTCGGCGGGTCCAGGGGCTTCTCCACGAAATCGCGGATGCGGCCGGAGTCGTCGGCGTCGATGCAGCCGAAAGCGCTGGCCTCGCTCCGCGGCACCCGGATGCCGGCCACGGTTGCCCCTGCCCCACTTTCGATGTGGAACTGGACCATCTGCTCGGGGTCCATCCGGTAGACGTGGTCGGCGCCGAAAACGACTATGTAATCGGGGTCTTCGTCGTAGATCAGATTGAGCGACTGGTAGATCGCGTCGGCGGAGCCGGTGTACCAGCGCGGGCCCAGGCGCTGCTGGGCGGGCACCGGCGTGATGTATTCACCGGCCAGACCGGACAACCGCCAGTTCTGCGAAATATGACGGTCAAGTGAATGCGACTTGTACTGAGTGAGAACGCAGATCCGCAAATAGCGGGCATTGACGAGGTTGGACAGCACGAAGTCGATCAGTCGGTAGGCGCCGCCGAAGGGGACCGCGGGCTTGGCCCGATCCGCGGTCAGCGGATACAGCCGCTTGCCCTCACCCCCGGCCAGGACAATGCCCAGCACGTGTGGCGCTTCCCTCATGGGTCAAACCTATCGGCCGTCGCGAACCGCTGCCAGAGGGATCGCTCTATTGGCGATCTGCTGCGCGGCTGTCCGTCAAGGTCTTTGGTTTCCTCCCCGATTGTCCAGCCCGACTCGCGGGCCTCGCCAACGCCGAACTACCGTGCGGGTATGCGGGTGGCGATGATGACTCGGGAGTACCCACCGGAGGTCTACGGGGGAGCCGGTGTACACGTCACCGAACTGGTCGCCCAACTGCGCCGGCTATGCGCGGTCGACGTGCACTGCATGGGCGCGCCGCGGCCGAACGCCTTCGTGCACCAGCCCGATCCGCGCCTGCAGGGCGCCAACGCGGCGCTGTCGACGTTGTCCTCGGACCTGTTGATGGCCAACGCCGCGTCGGCGGCCAGCGTCGTGCATTCGCACACCTGGTACACCGGCATGGCCGGTCATCTGGCCGCCCTGCTCTACGACATCCCCCACGTACTGACCGCCCACTCCCTCGAGCCGCTGCGGCCGTGGAAAGCCGAGCAGCTCGGCGGCGGCTACCGCGTGTCGACCTGGGTGGAGCACACCGCCGTACAGGCCTCGGACGCCGTCATCGCGGTGAGCTCCGCGATGCGCGAAGACATCCTGCGCGTCTATCCCGCCCTGGACCCCAGCGTGGTGCACGTCATCCGCAACGGGGTCGACACCGACGTCTGGCATCCGGCCGGACCGACGCAAACCGGGTCGCTGCTGGCGGAGCTCGGGGTCGACCCGGACCGGCCCATCGTGGCGTTCGTCGGCCGGATCACCCGGCAGAAGGGCGTCGCCCACCTGGTGGCGGCGGCGCACCATTTCGACCCCGAAGCGCAGGTGGTGCTGTGCGCGGGCGCCCCCGACACCCCGGAGATCGCCGACGAGATGCGGTCCGCGGTGGCGCGGCTGTCCGACCACCGGCGCGGCGTGTTCTGGATCCGAGAGATGTTGCCCATCGGCGAATTGCGCGAAATTCTCTCGGCGGCAACCGTATTCGTGTGCCCCTCGGTGTACGAGCCACTGGGCATCGTGAACCTGGAGGCCATGGCATGCGCGACGGCGGTGGTGGCGTCCGACGTCGGCGGGATACCGGAGGTGGTCGCCGACGGGGTGACCGGCTCGCTGGTGCATTACGACCCCAGCGATCCGGCCGGTTACCAGGCCAGGCTGGCCGAAGCGGTCAATGCGCTCATCGCCGATCCCGAGAAGGCGAAGCGCTACGGCGAGGCGGGACGGCAGCGCTGCGTCGAGGACTTCTCCTGGGCCCACGTCGCCGAGCAGACCCTGGACATCTACCGAAAGGTGTGTGCGTAGCGCAGCCGTCCGTCGGCGCGCGTTCAGCTGGAGCTCGTGACACCCTTGAGTTCGTCACCGAGGGCGGCGGCTTCGTCGGGCGTCAGCTCAACGACCAGTCGACCGCCTCCCTCAAGTGGTACCCGCATCACGATGCCGCGCCCCTCCTTGGTTGCTTCCAGAGGACCGTCGCCGGTCCGGGGCTTCATCGCCGCCATCGAGTGCTCCCTCCAGGTTCGAGCTGGCCCGCCTTTGCGGACCTGGTCGGCGCCGAGCATGCCCCGCCAGCGATTTTCCAGCCATACCCGACATCGAACTGCCAAATCACGCCTCTATTGTTCCCTATCCAGGTCACGAGTTGAACAAAGACCCGGTTCTCCGGCCTTAGCGGGCCGGTCACGGCCCGCGCCGTCAACGGGGGGAAGGCACCCAACAACCCCGGATATGGTCGTCGACCATCCCGGTCGCCTGCATCAGCGCATAGGCGGTGGTCGGCCCGACGAACCGGAACCCGCGCCGCTTGAGGTCGCGCGCCATCGCCTTAGATTCCTCAGTGGCCGAGGGGATTTGGGAGCCGTCCGCGGGCCGGGGGCGCGGCTCTGGCGCGAACGACCACAGCAGCTTCGACAGGTCCGCGGGGGTTCCCAGCTCAGCGGCGGCGCGGGCGTTCGCGATCGTCGCGTCGATCTTGGCGCGGTTGCGCACGATTCCGGTGTCCGCCATCAGCCGCTGCACGTCGGCGTCGCTGTACCCGGCGACCTGCTCGAAGTCGAAGCCGGCGAAGGCCCGCCGGAAGTTCTCCCGTTTGCGGAGGATGATCAGCCACGACAGCCCGCTCTGGAAGGCCTCCAGGCTCATCCGCTCGAAGAGTGCCACCCCGTCGTGCACCGGGCGGCCCCACTCCTGGTCGTGGTAGTCGCGGTACATCTCGAAATCGGGTCCCGGCCGGATGGCCGCCCAGCTACACCGCACCAGCCCGTCATCGCTCACATCTAGTCCTGACGATCCTCGGCCTCCCCGGGTTCCACGTCCCCGGGGTCGGCGTGGGCCTCCGCGGGGGCGTGCACCGCGGCCAGCTGGCCGCGCAGCGCCTCGAGCTCGCGGGCGAGCCGGTCCAGCACCCAGTCCACCTCGCTGGTCTTGTATCCGCGCAGCACCTGGGTGAACTTGACGGCATCGACGTCCGCGCCGGTCATACCGTAGGCGGGCAAGACCGTCGCGGTCGTGCCCCGCGGCAGGGGCGGCAACTGCTCGCCCCGTCCGAACAGCAGGCTCGCCGCGCCGAACAGCACGACCGCCACCAGCACCAGCACCAGCAGGTAGAGCAACACCAACGCCACGTCGTCGATATTGCCCTATGCCACCGACACCGCGATGACGCAGCGGGGCCTTAGCGCGGCCGCAGCACCTTCATCGGCGGCCGGTCCGCCAGCGACACCGGCGACGTGTGCTGGGTGAAGTCCTGAAAGTCGGAACCTTCGGTGTCGTCGACGAAGAACTGCGTCAGCCCGATGCCGGAGTCGGGCACCCCGCACCGGGAGAGCAGGGTCGCGATGACCTGGCGGCTCATGGCGCCCAACTCGGCCAGCGGCCGGTTGCGATGCGCGCGCACACCGAGGTTGACCTGGGCGATCGCCCCCAATCCCAGCCGGTCGAAGGTGTCCAGCAGCAGGCCGATCTCCACGCCGTAGCCCGGCGCGAACGGCACCGACGTCAGCAGTTCGCGGGTGGCCGCGTACTCCCCGCCGAGCGGTTGCAGGATGCCGCCCAGCTCCGGGCGCAGCGCGGCGAGCAGCGGCCGGGCCACCAACTCGGTGACCCGTCCGCCTCCGGTCGCGCCCGCCACGTCGCCCACGCGCAGGGGGCGCCGGTAGAAGCTCTTGACCAGGTGGATGCCGTCGCCGGTGAGCAGCGGGCCGACCAGCCACGGCACGAACATCGGGTGCGGGTTGATCAGGTCGGAGTCGACGAACACGACGATGTCGCCGCTGGTCGCCGCGAGCGAGCGCCACAGCGCCTCGCCCTTGCCCGGCCGGATCGGCACCTCGGGCAACGCCTGCTCCCGGCTGACGACGCGGGCGCCGGCGGCGACGGCGCGGATCTCGGTGTCGTCGGTGGAGCCGGAGTCCAGCACGATCAGCTCGTCGACCAGCCCGTCGACCAGCGGTGAGATGCTGTCGATCACCGATTCGATGGTCTCTTCTTCGTCGAGGGCCGGCAGCACCACCGAGATGGTGCGGCCCGCCTTGGCGGCCTCGAGTTCGGCGACGGTCCAGCCCGGGCGGTTCCAGCTGCGGTCGGCCAGCCAGGTGTCGCCGGGGCGGGCGGCCAGCACCGCGTCGTGGGTGAGGTCGCCGGCGAACAGGTCGGATGCCGTCATGCCAGCCCCCTTACCGTGCGCGCGGGCGGGCGTATGCCCTGGATCGAGGCCACCATTTCGAGCACCCGGCGGGTCGCGGCGACCTCGTGGACGCGAAACATCCGCGCACCGGCGGCAGCCGCCAGCGCGGTGGCCGCCAACGTGCCCTCGAGCCGCTCGGTCAATTCCACCCCCAGAGTCTCCCCGACGAAGTCCTTGTTACTCAAAGCCATGAGCACGGGCCATCCGGTATTAACAAGATCGCTGAGGTGGCGCAACAGCAGCAGGCCGTGGAACGTGTTCTTGCCGAAGTCGTGGGCCGGGTCGATCAGCACGCGGTCGCGGGCCACCCCGCGGGCGACCGCGCGCTCGGCGGCGGCCGTGACCTGGCGAATGACGTCGTCGACCACCCCGCGGGTGGTGGTTCCGTAGCGCACCCGGAACGGCCGCGTGCGGGGCAGCGCCCCGCCGGTGTGCGAGCACACCAGGCCCGCCCCGAACTCCGCGGCGACCCCGGCAAGGTCCGGGTCGATGCCGCCCCAGGTGTCGTTGATCAGGTCCGCCCCGGCGGCGCAGGCCACCCTGGCCACCTCGGAGCGCCAGGTGTCGACGCTGATCAGCTGGTCGGGGAACGCGTCGCGCAGCCATTCGATGAACGGGATCAACCGGGCGATCTCGGTGTCCGCGTCGACGTCCTGGCCCGGGCCGGCTTTGACGCCGCCGACGTCGATGACGTCGGCACCTTCGGCGACGGCCCGGTGTGCGGCGGACCGGGCGGCCTCGTCGCTGAAGGTCGCGCCCTTGTCGTAGAACGAATCGGGGGTGCGGTTGACGATCGCCATGATCAGCGGCCGATCGCCGGCGACCGGGCGGCCGCACCAGGTCGATCCGGCTGACGCCGACGGTGTCGATTGCACACGTCCATGGTGCCCGGTCGGGCCCGCGAGTGTGCGGCCAGCCGCACGGTGGACGCCGAATGTGCGGCTGGGCGCACACTCAGCGCGCAATCAGCCCTTCGGCCGCTTACCGTCGGCCACCTCGTCGGGGTACTCGTCGTAGTACGGCACGTAGCCCTCGTCGCGGCCGGCCAGCACGTAGAGCGGGTCCTTGATGTCCGGCCCGTAGGCCTGGTCGCGCAGTTCCACCTTGCGGCTCTTGAACGTCGTGGTGTGCTCGAGCGACTCGACCACCCGCACGAACAGCGGCAGCGCGTAGGCGGGCAGCTGGCCGTACACCGCGTTCGCCAGCGACTTGCCGTCGAACTCCGCGCCGTCGCGCAGCTTGACCGCGGCCATCCCGGCGCGGCCGCCGGTGCGCGGGATCTCGACTCCGAAGACCGTGCACTCCTCGACGTGCTCGTCGGACGCCAGCGCGGCCTCCACCTGGGTGGTGGCGACGTTCTCGCCCTTCCACCGGAACGTGTCGCCGAGACGGTCGACGAAGGCGGCGTGCCCCATGCCCTGCGGGCTCATCACGTCACCGGAGTTGAACCACACGTCACCCTCGCGGAAGGCGTTGCGCACCAACTTCTTCTCGCTCGACTCCTTGTCGGTGTAGCCGTCGAACGGCTGCAACCGGTTGACCGGGCTGAGCAGCAGGCCGGGCTCACCCGGCGGCACCCGGCGCACCCGCCCGTTGTCGTCCCGCAGCGGGGCACCGGTGTCGGGGTCGTACTCCACGTAGGCCAACGGCATGGGGAAGACGCCGGTGGTCCGCGGCACGTTGAAGATGTTGATGAACGCCGTGTTGCCCTCGCTCGAGGCGTAGAACTCGCAGACCCGGGCGATGTCGAACCGATTCGTGAACTCGTCCCAGATCTCCGGCCGCAACCCGTTGCCGGCGATCACCCGCACCCGGTGCGCACGATCGGTGACCTTGCGCGGCTGGTTGAGCAGATAGCGGCAGATCTCGCCGATGTAGATGAAGGCCGTCGCCTCCGCGGCGATGACCTCGTCCCAGAATTTCGACGCCGAGAACGACTTGCCCAGCGCCAGCGTGGCCCCGGAGTTGATCACCGACGACAACGCGACCGTCAGCGCGTTGTTGTGATACAGCGGCAGGCAGCTGTACAGCGTGTCGGAGCTCTTCAGCCGCAGCCCGATGCCGCCGAACGCCGCGAGTGCCTTCAGCCACCGCAGGTGGGTCATCACGCTGGCCTTGGGGAATCCCGTTGTGCCCGAGGTGAAGATGTAGAACGCGGTGTCCTTGGCCTGCACGGCCGACGCCGACGGCGGGTTGGTGGCCGGGGCGCTGACGGCGAACCGCTCCAGGTCCTCCACGGTCATCGTCTCGGTGTCGCCGGCGCCGCCGCACTCGGCCACCGCGCTGACCAGGTCGGTCTCCGCGATCAACACCTTGGCCTTGAGCAGGCCCAGGCTGTGCGCCAGCACCTCGCCGCGCTGGTGGTAGTTCAGCATCCCGGCGACGGCGCCGCACTTGACGGCGGCCAGCATCGTCAGCACCGCGTTGGGCGAGTTGCGCAGCATGATCGCGACGACGTCGCCGCGGCCGACACCGCGCGAGGCCAGCACCGCCGCGTACCTGTTGGCGGCGGCGTTGGCGTCGCGGTAGCTCAGTTGCTGGTCGCCGAACCGCAGGAAGATCCGGTCGCCGTAGCGGGCGGCGCGGTCGGCGAACACCGTGCCGATCGACTTCTTCGAACCCGGCTGGGCCAGCAGTCCGGTCATCGCCCCGCGAACGATCACCGGCATATCGGCCAGCAACCTGGGCGCCCGAGACGCGAGATCGGTCAGCTTGACCGCCGTGCGCGCTCCCCCGTCGTGATTCGACACGTCATCCCTCAATTCTTCGTGAACAACCCGGCGCACAGCCTAGTAGGGCTGGCCGGAGTGCCGGCGCCCTCAATCCGGCGCGCACGCCTCCACGGCGGCGCTCACCTTGTCGACCAGCAACAACCGGTCCATCGCCGGCTGCGAGATGTAGCCGCTGTCGAGCAGCCCGCACAGCCAGAGCCACAGGCCTTCGTAATGGCCCAGCGGGTCGAGCATCACGATGGGTTTGCCGTGCAGGCCGAGATAGCCCGTGGTCCACGAGTCGAGCAACTCGTCCAGGGTGCCGACGCCGCCGGGAAGCACGACGAACGCGTCGGCACGCTCCTCCATGACCTGCTTGCGCTCATGCATGGTGTCGGTGACGATCAGCTCGTCGGCGTCGGTGTCGGCAATCTCGCGGCGCATCAGGATTTGGGGGATGACGCCGACGGTCCGGCCCCCGCGGGCGCGCGCCGCGGTCGCCACCGCGCCCATCGCCGACACCCGGCCGCCGCCCCACACCAGGGTCCAGCCACGCTCGGCGATCGCCTCGCCGAGTTCGGCAGCGACCGCGAGCAATTCGGGATGTTCCGGGCCGGACGCGCAGTACACACAGATCGCCCAGTCGCGCATACAACGAAAGGTAGACCAAGCTTGCTGCGGGCCGCATACCGCGCGCAATAAAATCCGGCGATGCCGATTCGATGGAACGTCCCCCAGCACGCCTCGGCCCTGGAGCGGCTGGCCGCGGCGCTCGCGACGGGGAGGGGTGCGGTCGTCCTCGGCCCGGACGGTTGCGGCAAGTCCACCTTGGCCCAGATGGCCGCCGAGGACTTCGGCCGCGACCACCCGGACACCCGCGTCCGCTGGGTCACCGGCACCCCGACCGAGCGGGCGGTGCCGTTCGGCGCCTTCGGCCACCTGGTCGAGATCGCCGACATCGGCAAGCCGGCCGCGCTGTTGCGCGCCGCCCGGGCGTCACTGGACGGCACCGGGCACGGGGATCTTCTGCTCGTCGTCGATGACGCCCACGACCTGGACATCCTGTCGGCGACCCTGGTGTACCAGCTGGCGCTGGCCGGCAGGGCCAGGCTGATCGTCACCGGCCGCGCCGCGTCGTCTCCCGAGGCCATCGCGGCGCTGTGGACCGATCGCGTGCTTCCGAGAATCGACATCGAACCGACCGGCGGGATGACCACGGCTGCCGAGGTCGACGCGTTCCTCGCCGAAATCCCCGCGGCGGCCCGGGCGGTGCTGGACTACCTCGCCGTCTCGGAGCCGCTGTCGCTCGCCGACCTGGGCGCCCTGACCGGCGCGGACGCGGTCCGCGAGGCCACCGACTGCGGGGCGGTGGAGACGCGGGCGCGCGGCGGGGAGTCGGACGAGCCGGTGGTGTACACGGCCCACCCGCTGTTCGCCGAGCGGGCGCGCGCCGCGCTCGGCGGCGACGCCGCGCGGCAACGGCGCACCGAGTTGGTGCGGCTGCTGACGCAGCACTCGCCGGACCACCTCAGCGACCGGCTGCGGTTGGCGTCACTGGCCCTGGACAGCGACGCCCCCCAGCCGACCGCCGAGGTGGTGGCCGCCGCGCAGCAGGCGCTGCGGCTGGGCGACCTGGCCCTGGGCGAACGGCTGGCCTCCTCGGCGCTGGAGCGCTCCGGCGGGCTGGCCGCACGGCTGGCGCTGGCGCACGCCCTGGGGTGGCAGGGCCGCGGCCGCGAGGCCGACGCGGTGCTGGGCGGGCTGGACCCCGCCGCGCTGACCGAAGCCGCGCTCATGGACTGGGCGCTGCTGCGCGCGGCCAACCAGTTCTGGATGCTCGGTGAGCCCGAGCGGGCCACCGCGTTTCTGCGCACCGTCCGCAATCGCGTCGCGGACGCTGGCGCCCGTACCACCCTGGACGCGCTGAGCGCCACATTCGCGATGAACGCGGGCAACGTCGGGCACGCCGTGAAGGTCGCCGGCGAGGTGCTGGCCGCGCCGGACGCCGACGACCAGGCGGTGGCCTGGGCGGCCAGCGCGGCGGCGCTGTGCGCGGCGCGGCAGGGGCGTTTCGACGACGTCGAGCCGCTGGCCCAGCGCGCCCTGGCCGCCGAACATCCCGGGTTGCTGCGTTTCACCATCGGGTTGGGGCAGACCACCGCGCTGTTGATGGCGGGCCGGCTCGAGGCGGCCCGCGAACTCGCCCAGCAGTTCACCGATTTCGCCGAGTTGCAGCAGCCGGGCCGCGCGATCGGCGAGGTGCTGCTAGCCCATGTGTTGCTCGCCGACGGTGAATTCGCCCGGGCCGCCGCGCTATTGGGCCCGGCGGCCGCGACGCTGGAACGCACCGGCTATTCGTGGGGGCCGCTCTCGCTGACGTTGTTGGCCACCGCCCTGGCCCAGCAGGGTGATATCGCGGCCGCGGGAAAAACGTTGGGAAGGGCCGAATCCCGGCACGGTACCAAGTCGGCGCTGTTCGCGCCGGAGCTCGGCGTCGCCCGGGCGTGGCGGCTGGCCTCGATGCGTGACGCACACGGTGCGGTGGCCGCCGCCCGCGATGCCGCCCGCATGGCCGAGCGCGGCGGTCAGCGGGCGGTGGCGATGCGCGTGTGGCACGAGGCCGTGCGGCTCGGCGATACCCGCGCGGCCGATCCGTTGGGCCGGCTGTGTGACGAGATCGACTGCGCGGCAGGCAAACTCGCGCTCGCCCACGCGCAGGCGCTGGCGGCCGGCGACGGTGCGGCGCTGCTGGCGGCGTCGGACGACCTGGCCGCGGTCGGAATGCGCGCGGCGGCCGCCGACGCGGCCGCGCAGGCGCGGCGGTGCGCGGGCTGACTAACCGCGAGCGTCACGCCAGCGCGACCGCCCGGCGCCGAGCGTCACGCTGGCGGGACGCTCGGCGACCGGCCAGCGAAAGACTATCCGCCGAGGTAGCCGCGCAGCATGTCCACCGCGGCGGTGATGTTGGCGACCGGGACGCTCTCGTCGCGCCGGTGCGCGAGGTTGGGATCGCCCGGGCCGAAGTTGACGGCCGGGATGCCCAGCGCGGCGAACCGCGCGACGTCGGTCCACCCGTACTTCGCCCGGACGTGTCCCCCGGCGGCCTCGACCAGCGCCTTGGCCGCGGGCTGCGACAGCCCGGGCAGCGCGCCCGCGGCGGCGTCGGTCTGCTCGATCCGCACGTCGAGCCCGTCGAACACCTCGTGCACGTGCTGCAGCGCCGCGGCCACCGACCGGTCGGGCGCGAAGCGGAAGTTGACCGTGACCGCGGCCGCGTCGGGGATGACGTTGCCCGCCACGCCGCCGTCGATGCGGACGGCGGACAGGCCCTCGCGGTATTCGCATCCGTCGATGTCGACGGTGCGCGCGGAGTAGGCGGCCAGCCGGTCCACGACGGCGCCGAGCTTGTGAATGGCGTTGTCGCCCAACCACGGCCGCGCCGAGTGGGCGCGCGTTCCGGTGGCGCTGATCACGACGCGCAGCGTGCCCTGGCAGCCGGCCTCGATGTAGCCGCCGGTGGGCTCGCCCAGGATGGCCACGTCGGCGGACAGCCAGTCGGGCAGCTCGCGCTCGATGCGGCCCAAACCGTTTGCCGCCGCGTCGATTTCCTCGCAGTCGTAAAACACCAGGGTCAGGTCGTGGACCGGTTCGGCCACGGTCGCAGCCAGATGAAGGAAGACCGCGTCACCCGACTTCATGTCGGCGGCGCCGCACCCGTACAGGTCGCCGTCCTCGAGGCGGCTGGGCAGGTTGCCCGCGACCGGGACGGTGTCGAGATGTCCGGCCAGCAGGACTCGCGACGGCCGCTGGCGGCGGGTGCGCGCCAGCACGGCGTTGCCGTTGCGGACGATCTCGAAACCGGACGTCTGGGCGCGCAGCGCGGCCTCCACCTCGTCGGCCAGGCGCGCCTCGTCTCGTGATTCGCTGGGGATGTCGACCAACGCCGCGGTCAGCTCGATCGGGTCCCCGCGCAAGTCCAGCACGGGTCCAAGGGTAATGGGTCGCCCTCATTCGGCGAGCAGACGCACAATCGCACTATCGGCCGCCTTCGGATGCGATTCTGCGTCTGCTCGGCGGCCCAAGTAACCTGACCGCCGTGACTGGAGCTGTGGGCATCGGACTGGCGACGCTGGCCGCCGACGGATCGATCCTCGACACGTGGTTTCCCGCACCGGAACTGACCGAATCGGGCACCGGCGGCACGTCTCGGCTGGCGTTGTCGGACATCCCGCCGGAGCTGGTGGCGCTGGTCGGCCGGGACGACGACCGCGGCACCGAGACCGTCGCGGTGCGGACGGTCATCGGCTCGCTCGACGACGTGGCCGCCGACGCCTACGACGCCTACCTGCGGCTGCATCTGTTGTCGCACCGGTTGGTGACGCCGCACGGGCTGAACGCCGGCGGCCTGTTCGGGGTATTGACCAATGTCGTGTGGACTAACCGCGGTCCGTGTGCGGTCGACGGGTTCGAGGCCGTCCGGGCGCGGCTGCGCCGGCACGGGCCCGTGACCGTCTACGGCATCGACAAGTTCCCGCGGATGGTCGACTACGTCGTGCCGACCGGGGTGCGCATCGCCGACGCCGACCGGGTGCGCCTCGGCGCCCACCTGGCGCCCGGTACGACGGTGATGCACGAGGGCTTCGTCAACTACAACGCCGGCACCCTGGGCGCGTCGATGGTGGAGGGCCGCATCTCGGCCGGCGTGGTGGTGGGCGACGGTTCCGACATCGGCGGTGGGGCGTCCATCATGGGCACGCTGTCCGGCGGTGGTACCGAGGTCATCTCGATCGGCAAGCGGTGCCTGCTCGGCGCCAACGCGGGGCTGGGCATCTCGCTGGGCGACGACTGCGTCGTCGAAGCGGGCCTCTACGTGACCGCGGGCACCAAGGTCGCCACGCCCGACGGCCAGCTGCTGAAGGCCCTGGAGCTGTCCGGCGGCAACAACCTGCTGTTTCGGCGCAACTCGGTCAGCGGGGCCGTCGAGGTGGTGGCCCGCGGCGGTCAGGGCATCGCCCTCAACGAAGACCTGCACGCCAACTGAGCGCGGCTAGACGTCCGCGGCGACCTTCTCCGCGGCGGGGACGGCGCCCAGCGTCGTTCCCCTGGTTTCGGGCAGCAGATAGACGGACGCGAAACTGGCCACCACCAGCGTGGCCATCATGAGCCCGATCGCCCAGCTGCCGTAGGTCGCCAGCAGGGTGCCGGCCATCAGCGGCGGCACGGCCGCCCCGAGGACGCCGGCCAGGTTCATCGCCACCGCCGCGCCGCTGTAGCGGTAGCGGGTGGCGAACAGTTCGGGCACGAACGCCGCCGTGGGACCGTTGGCCACCGCCGCCGCGCCGAACATGCCGACGATGGCGACGACGTACAACACCGGCCTGCGGGCGTCCAGCAGCGGGACGACCGCGAACGCCCACGGCAGGCACGCCACCAGTCCGCACAGCATCACCCGGCGCCGCCCGACCCGGTCGGAGATCCACGCCGAGAACGCGACGAACACCATGCTGGTGAGCCCGCCCAGCGCGCCGACGCCCCAGATGAAGCTCCGCGAGTAGCCCAGCTGGTTGTGGGCGTACATGACGAGGAAGGTGTTGCCCAGGTAGACGAAGCCCATGCCGCCCAGGAAGCTGCCCGCGACGAGGACGATCTCCCGCCGCTGTAACCGCAGCAGCTCCGCGAGCGGCGCCTTGGGTATCAGGTCGCGGGCCTTCTCCTCGACGAAGAGCGGAGTCTCTTCAATGTTCAGCCGCACGTACAACGCGATGCCGATCAGCCCGCTGCTGATCAGGAACGGGACCCGCCATCCCCACGCCATGAACGCCGGGCTGTTCTCCCCCATGGTGACGTTGACGGCCAGAAACGTCAGGCTGGCGAGGATTCCGGCGGTGCCGCCGCCGAGCAGGGTGAACATGCCGTACCAGCCGCGCTTGCCGGTCGGGGCGTACTCGGCGCTCAGCAGGACCGATCCCGCCCACTCGCCGCCGACCGCGAACCCCTGCAACAGCCGCAACACGATCAGGATCAGCGGCGCCGCGATGCCGATCGACGCCGTGCTGGGGACCATACCGACGCTCACCGTCGAGGCGCCCATGATCAGCAGCGTGGCCACCAGCGTCTTCTTGCGGCCGAGCCGGTCCCCGAAGTAGCCGAAGACGGCCGCCCCCAGCGGGCGGGACAGGAACGCCGTTGCGAACGTCGCCATGGCGGCGACGGTGGCCAGCGTCGGACCGAGCGCCGGGAAGAACACCGTGGGAAACACCAGCGCCGCCGCGGTCCCGTAGATCAGGAAGTCGTAGAACTCGATGGCCGAGCCGACGAGGCAGGCGGCGGCAATCCGCCGCATGGGGGTGGTGGGCCGGTGCACGGTTACGACGGTAGGTGAAGCTTGCCGGTCACGCTCGGCGCTGAAGCTGGCAACTTGCTGCGTGTCAGCCGTCGGCCAGCAGCTGTTTTTTCAGTACCTTGCCCATCGCGTTGCGGGGCAGCGCGTCCACCAGGCGCACCTCGCGTGGCCGCTTGTGCACGGAAAGCTCTTGGGCGACGTGGTTGATCAGGTCGTCGGCGTCCAGACCCTCCGCGCCGACGATGAACGCGACGATCCGCTGGCCCAGGTCTTGGTCCGGCATTCCGACGACCGCGGCCTCGCGCACCCCGGGATGGCCGAGCAGCGCCGTTTCGATCTCACCGGCACCGATCCGGTAGCCGCCGGACTTGATCAGGTCCACCGACTCGCGGCCCACGATGCGGTGCATGCCGCCGCCGTCGATGACGGCCACGTCACCGGTGCGGTACCAGCCGTCGGCGTCGAACGCCTCGGCGGTGGCCTCCGGCCGGTTCAGGTAGCCGTCGAACATCATTGGGCCCCGAACCTCAAGGCGCCCAACGGTTTCCCCGTCGTGCGGCACCGGGGCGTCATTCTCGTCGAGCAGTCTGGTCTGCACGCCGGTGAGCGGCAGACCCACCCAGCCGGCGCGTCGCTCGCCGTCCGCGCGGGTGGACAGCGTGATCAGCGATTCGGATGCTCCGTAGCGTTCGACCGGCTCATGCCCGGTCAGCCCGGCCAGCCGGTCGAACACCGGCACCGGCAGCGGTGCGCTCCCGGACACCAGCAGCCGCGCCGGGCGCAGCGCCCGGGCGGCGGCCTCGTCTCCGGCCACCCGCGACCACACCGTGGGCACCCCGAAAAACAGCGTGCCGCCCACGTCCGAACAGGCCTGCGCGTAATTCGCCGGTGTCGGTTTTCCGGTGTGCACGAAGCGGTTTCCCATCCGCAGCGACCCGAGCAACCCCAGTACCAGCCCGTGCACGTGAAACAACGGCAGGCCGTGCACCAGCACGTCGTCCGGTGTCCACTGCCAGGCCTCCGCCAGGGCGTCGAGGTCGGCGGCGATCGCGCGCCGGCTCAACACCACGCCCTTGGGCAGCCCGGTGGTCCCGGAGGTGTAGATGATCATCGCGGTGGCGTCGGGCGACGGCTCGGGGTAGCGGTGCCAGGACCGGGCGTGCAGCCGCACCGGGATGTGCGGCAGCCCCTCCGACTCGTCGGGGACGGGGCCGAGCCAGGCCCGCACCCCGGAATCGGTGAGCATGTGGCGGCGCTCGGACGCGCCGACGTCGGCGGGCACCGGGACGAACGGCACGCCGGCGATCAGGCAGCCGGTGACCGCCAGCACCGTCGACGCGGTCGGCGTGGCCAGGATCGCGACCCGCTGTGCCCCGGCGACCCGCTCGGCCACCGAGGTGGCGGCGCCGACCAGGTCGCTGCGGCTCAGCACGGCGCCGTCGATGCGCACCGCGTCGGCGATGTCGGTGGCGTTGACCGCCGCGGGATTCAGGGACGCCAGCAGCACTTCAGCAGGCTACCCGGCGGCGGGGAGGGTCAGCCTTGCTCGTCCCAGATCTTGGTCAGGGTGGACAGGATCTCCTCGCCGCGGCCCAGGCCGCCGAGGTGGCTCTCGCCCGGCAGCACGATCAGCTCGCAGTCGGGCAGCAGGGACACCACGTGCTCGCCGTGCGCGAACGGCACGATGTGGTCGCTGTCGCCGTGCCACCAGCGGACCGGGACCTTGACCTCGTCGAGCCGGAATCCCCAGTCCTGGGTGAACAGGATGATGTCGTTGAACGGGGCCGCCAGTTGCTTGCGGCTGCCGTTGAGCAGGTCGTCGAGGAACATGGCGCCGAACTCCGGCCGGGTCAACAGGCGCCGGTCGCCCTCGGGCGATATCGCGGCGTAGAGCAGCAGCCCGGGGTTCGCGACCGGGCGGATCATCCGGATGACCAGACTCGCGCCGATCCGCAGGGGATCGCCGCCCAGCTTCAGCAGGGGCGCCATCCGCTTGCCCAGGTTCATCAGCCCGCTGGTGATGCCCTCGTCGCCGAGGAAGGGCGCGACGCCGCCGAGGATGCCGGCCGCCACGACGCGATCGGAGAGCACGGCGGCGGCCGCCAGCGCGTAGGGGCCGCCGCCGGACAGGCCGATGACGGCCATCTTGTCGATGCCCAGCGTGTCGGCGATGGTGCCCAGGTCGTCGGCGAAGGCCCGGATATTCGGATAGCGGTGGGGCGTCGAGGAGCCGGTTCCGGGACGGTCCAAGCCGATCAGGCGGATGTGATGGTTCTCGGCGTAGACGCGCGCCTCTACCGGGATCTGCCGGCGGGCGCCGGGCGTTCCGTGGAACCAGAACATCGCGCGCCCCTGCGGGTCGCCGAATTCGGCGAAGCCGATCTGGCGGTCCTCCCCGACGGCAATGTTTCCTTCGAGCTTCGGGCGGGCGATCTCGATGACCATGCCAGCAGCCTCGCATGTGACGGGCCGTTTACGAAATGCTCACGGCTCCGGCGTTGAGCGGCAGCTCACCGATGACCCGTTCGGCCAAGGACAGGCCTAGGCCGGCCCGACCTCCTCGGTGGCGAGTGCGACGACGTGGATCCCCGCGAGCGGCTCCGTCACGCCGGAACTCCGATGGCCTTCACCTCCATGTACTGATGCAAGCCGCTGATCCCGCCGCTCTCCCGGCCGAACCCGCTCAGTTTGAAGCCGCCGAACGGCGCGTCGCCCGGCCCGATGCCGTTCACCGCGACCTGGCCCGTGCGCATGCGCCGGGCGATCGCCACAGCCCGGTCGACGTCGGCGCCCCATACGGCGCCGGACAGCCCGTAGCACGAGTTGTTCGCGATCGCGACGGCGTCGTCGTCATCGCGGTAGCGCAGCACCGAGAGCACGGGGCCGAACACTTCCTCCTGCGCGATCGTCGAATCCGGTTGCACGCCGGTGAGAATCGTCGGTTCGAAGTAGTAGCCGACGTCCAGGCCGACCGGGCGACCGCCGCCGGTGGCCAGCGTCGCGCCGTCGCGGACCGCGCCGTCGACGTGCGCCTGCACCCGGTCGCGTTGCGCCGCGCTGATCAGCGGGCCCATTTGCACCGTCGGGTCGGTGGGGTCGCCTACCTTGACGTCGCGGGCCAGCGCGACGAGCCGATCGACGACGTCGTCGTGCAGCGAATCGGGAAGCAGCAGCCGGCTGTGCAGGATGCAGGCCTGCCCGGCATGCAACGAGCAGCAGTCGAACAGCATCTGCCGCAGCATGTCGTCGGTCACCTGCGTGTCGTCGAGGATGATGCTGGCCGACTTCCCGCCGCACTCCAGCAACAGCCGCTTCATGGCGTCGCCCGCCGACCGCATGACTTCGCAACCAACGGCGGAACTGCCGGTGAAGCTGATCATGTCGATGCGCGGATCCGTCGTGAGCAGCTTGGCGGCCTCGAGGCCCGACGGCGTGACGACATTGACCACGCCGGGCGGGATGTCGGTCTCCTCGTCGATGATGCGCGCGAGCGCGAGCCCGGCCAGCGGCGTCAGCGGTGAGGGTTTGAGCACGACGGTGTTGCCCGCGGCCAGCGCGTTGTTCACCTTCATGACGTTGAGGCAGTGCGGGAAGTTCCACGGCGTCAGGATCGAGACGACGCCGAGCGGCTCGTGGCGCAGCAACGTCGTTCCGGCGCCGATCCCGGTGACCGGCTGGTCGATCAGCTTGGTGGCGAGCTGGGCGGCATGCATGGACATGTAGCCGGCGCCGTCGATCTGCATCATCCGCTCGTTTGTGACGCAGCCCCATTCGACCTGGGACAGCGCGAAGATCTCGTCGGCGTGCTTGAGCAGGGCCTCACCCAGCTGGTTCAGGCAGCCGGCCCGCTGATCCGGATCCCTTGTGCCCCAGGGCCCGTCGTCGAAGGCCCGGCGGGCTGCGCCGATGGCCGCGCCGACCTGGGCGACGCTCGCGTCGGGGGCGGTGCCGACGGGTTGTTCGGTGGCCGGGTTGATGTCGTCGTAGCGGCCGCCCTCCGGCTCGACCCATCTGCCGTCGATGTAGAGCTGATAGGTGTCGACAAGGGATCGCTGAGTCTGTAGCTCGGTCATGCGCTTCCTCACCCGAACGTCGGTCATCTAACCACTTGGTGTACACCCGCGCTCCCGTGCGGTCAATCATCAACCACGCGAATTGCACACCGTTTTCGCGCTTCGTATCGGTGTTGACAGGGACGGCGCGCCGGGGTAAACACAAGGCCGCAAGACACATCACCCCAATGTGTCGGAATGGTTATTCCGGGAGGCCGCCGTGCGGACCGCTTTTCCACCGCGATTCCTTCCCTTCCCGACGCGCAATCCTTCCCAGGTGTCGCGGGAGCCGCGACGGGCGCCGGTCTACTTGGATGACGTCATCTGAACTTTCGTTCTCGTGGCCTTCGCGCCAAAGGAAAACTAGGAGGACAGCCACAAGTGACCGACTCAGACACCGTCAGCGCCAAGGTCAAGGCCCTGGTCGGTCAACCGACCGGCGGCACCGGAAAGCCCTCGCTGGCCCCAGATCCGGTCAACCAGCCGATGATCCGGCACTGGGCGTACGCGATGGCCGACATGAATCCCGTCTACCTCGACCCGGAGTTCGCCGAGAGATCGCGGTTCGGAGGCATCGTGTCGCCGCCGGTGATGCTGCAGACCTGGACCATGCCGTCACCGCTCCTGGAGGGCATCGGCGAGCGCGGTGGCGCTCCCGTCGAAATCAAAGGCAACCCAACGGCGTTCCTGGACGAGGCCGGTTACACCAGCACCGTGGCGACCAACTCGGAGTTCGAGATCGAGCGTTACCCGCGCCTGGGCGACATCATCAGCGCGACGACGGTGTACGAATCGGTCTCCGAGGAGAAGAAGACGGCGCTGGGCACCGGCTTCTTTTTGACCTGGCTGACGACCTACACCGACCAGAACGGAGAAGTTCTGGGAAGGCAGCGATTCCGGGTGCTGCGATTCAGGCCGGAGCGCTGATGGCGACCCGACTTGCGCCGGCCATCACCAAGGACACCGAGTTCTTCTGGAACGGGTTGCGGGACAACAAGCTGCTGATCCAGCGCTGCGGCGGATGCGGACAGCTGCGCCACCCGCCCCGCCCGATGTGCCCCCACTGCCGTTCCCTGGACTGGGACACCGTCGAGTCGTCGGGGCGCGGCACCGTCTACAGCTACGTGATGCCGCACGAACCGAAGTTCCCGTTCTTCGACTATCCCTACGTCGTCGTGCTGGTGGAACTCGAAGAGGGCGTGCGGCTGGTATCCAACCTGACCGGCATCGACCCGGCCGACGTGAGAACGGGGATGCCGGTCGAGGTGTGTTACCAAAGTTTCGACGGTCCTGGCTCCGAAGACTTGGTGCTGCACCAGTTCCGGCCGGTTGGGTAGGCGGGGGCATGGACTTCACCTTCACCGAAGAGCCTGAGACCGAATCCTGGGCCGCGGAGGCCGGCGCGCGCGTCGCCGCGACCGCTCGGCACGTCCACGGCGGCATCGGCGCGACGTATTCGGAAGGACTTTCATGACGACCACCGCGAGCCGCACCACCACCCTGCGCTGGGCGGACATCTCCATCGGCGACGAGGTCACCCCGCTCGAAGTCCCGATCACCACAACGATGATCGTCGCCGGGGCGATCGCGACCCGCGACTTCATGCCCGTGCACCACGACCGCGACTACGCCAACAAGCAGGGTTCGCCCAACCTGTTCATGAACATCCTGACCACCAACGGCTACTGCGTCCGGTTCCTCACCGACTGGGCCGGACCCGAAACGATGGTCAAGAAGCTGTCGATACGCCTTGGCGTGCCGTGCTTTCCGGACGACCCGCTGCGCTTCACCGGCAGTGTCACCGGGAAGACCGAGGGCACCGGTGGTGAGAACTTCGTCGAGGTGACGTTCAAGGGTTCGAACAGCCTGGGTGACCACGTCTCGGGCACCGCGGTCCTCAGCCTGCTCGACGAGGCGGGCGCATGAGCGGCTCGCTGCCGGGCGCCGCCGCCATCGTCGGGATCGGCCAGACCGAATTCTCCAAGGAGTCCGGCCGCAGCGAACTGCAATTGGCTTGCGAGGCGGTGAGCGCCGCACTCGACGACGCCGGACTGGCACCCAGCGACGTCGACGGCATGGTCACCTTCACCATGGATTCCAGCGATGAGATCGAGATCGCGCGCAACGTCGGCATCGGTGACCTGAGCTTCTTCTCCCGCGTGCACCACGGCGGCGGGGCCGCGGCCGGTACCGTCGTGCACGCCGCGATGGCCGTCGCGACGGGCGTCGCCGACGTGGTGGTGTGCTGGCGCGCCTTCAACGAACGCTCCGGCATGCGGTTCGGCGGCAGCGGGCGCACCGACCTCGGAACCCCTTTGTTCATGGCGCATTACGCGCCCTTTGGCTTGCTCACCCCCGCCGCGTGGGTCGCGATGCACGCCCAGCGTTACATGTCGACCTACGGCGTCACGAACGAGCTCTTCGGCCGCATCGCGGTCGTGGACCGCACACACGCGGCCCGCAATCCCGACGCCTGGTTCTACCAGCGCCCGATCACACTGGAAGACCACCAGAATTCGCGTTGGATCGTCGAACCCGTGCTGCGGCTGCTGGATTGCTGCCAGGAGAGCGACGGCGGGGTCGCGCTCGTGGTCACCAGCGCCGAACGCGCGCGCGACCTCCGGCAGCCGCCGGCAATCATCACCGCGGCCGCCCAGGGGGCGGCCGCCAACGGCGAGATGATGACCAGTTACTACCGCGACGACATCACCGGCCTGCCCGAAATGGGTGTGGTCGCCCAGCGGCTGTGGCGCGACTCGGGCCTCAAGCCGCAGGACATCCAAACCGCCTTCATCTACGACCATTTCACGCCGTTCGTGTTCACCCAGCTGGAGGAACTCGGATTCTGCGGGCGCGGCGAGGCGAAGGACTTCGCCACCGTCGAGCGGCTCTCGCTGGGCGGAGAGTTCCCGATCAACACCAACGGCGGACTGCTCGGCGAGGCCTACATCCACGGCATGAACGGCATCACCGAGGGGGTGCGCCAGGTGCGCGGCACGTCCTACAACCAGGTCGACAACGTCGAGCACGTCCTGGTCACGTCGGGCACCGGGGTGCCCACCAGCGGTTTGATCCTCGCGCCCTCGGATTAGAGGATGTCGTGATGACGGAAGCGGCACAGGCCATCGAAACCCGCGAGCTGATCGTGGAATCCGCGTACGCCTGTTTCGGCAAACAGGGACTGCAGAAGGCGACGATAGTAGACATCGCCAGGACGGCAGGCGTTTCCCGCAGCACCATCTACGAGTACTTCAGCGACAAGGCCGCGATCATCGAGGCGTGCGCCGAACACGCCTCCGAGCGGTTCTATCGGGAGATGTCAAAGGCCATGGACCGGGGCGGTTCACTCGAGGAAAAGCTCAGCCAGGCAGCGGTTTTCGTAACCCAGGCGCGGCGGTCCATCGCGTCCGAGAAGTACTTCGACGAGGACGCGGTCAGCCTGTTGCTGACCAAGGACGCGGCCGTGCTGCTGCGTGAGTGCGTCGACTTCTTCGCGCCCTACCTGTCGGCCGCGCGGCTCACCGGCGAGGTGCGCAAGGACCTCGACGTCGAGGCCGCCGCGGAATGGTTTGCGCGCATCCTCTTCTCGCTCTTCAGCACGCCGTCCTCGATGCGCGACATGGACGATCCCGAGGTGGCGGCCGAGTTCGTGCGCGCGCACGTGGTGCGTGGCTTCGCGGGCGACCGGCCGCGGCCGCGCCGCGGCTAGCGGCTCCCCAGCTTTGAGCTGTGCGTCCGGGGCGGTGACTGTCGGCGTTTCGCCACCCTGGCGACATCAACGACGCTGTTGCGGCCACACGGTTTCCGCGGCATGAACCGGTCGCCCATGGCCGGGCAAGAGATGCGCAACCGGCAACTCTTCCAAGCGCTTTCGCGTGGCGGCGGCGCTGACCGCGTCGACGATTTCCGGCGTGTGCCAAACCTTGCCGCGCACGGTCAGCACAGCGTCACCCGAGAGCAGCGTGCGCGTCGTCGGGTTCCACAGCGCGATGCTGTCGTCGGTGTGACCGCCCGCGTTGATGACGGTCCACTCTGGCGCGCCGGGCAGCGACTGGCCGTCGGTCAGTCCGCCGCGGGGCGATGCTCCCGTCCAGCGCATGCCGGCCGGGGTGCCGTACCCCGCCAGCCGGGCGCCGCCCAGGAACCCGCTGAAGCCGACGCGATCGAGCGGCTGATCGATCAGGGTGGGCCAGATGCTCGCGGCCCGGCCGAGAGTCGGCGTGCGCGGCTTCGCCCCGTCGAGATAGGTAAGCGTGCGGGCGGGCAACCAGATGGGGGCGGGATAGCGGGCGGCCAGTTCGGCGGCGCCGGCGACGTGGTCGCTGTGTCCATGCGTCGCCACCACGGCGTGCACCGTGCCGCCGAGCCGGTTCAGCATCCCCGCCAGATCGCCGGCGACCCGGGGCAATCCGGCGTCGACCACCACCGCGCCGTCGCCGCCGTGCAGGACGTAGCAGTTGAAGACCCAGCGCGAGACCCGGGTGATACCGAGATCGGGCATCTCCTCGATGACCAGGCTCATGGCCGAAAGGCTACGCCCGTTGGTGCGCTGCGGGCTTTTACCGTGCGGTCAGGGCGGCGACCGTCGGCGTGTCGTCACCCGGCCGACACGGTCGAAACCCTCGACGCGCACTCAGTGCCCGCGCTGCGCCAGAGCCCGCAGAAAGAACGTCAGGTTGGCGGGCCGCTCGGCCAGCCGGCGCATGAAGTAGCCGTACCACTGGGTGCCGAACGGCACGTACACGCGGACCTGGTTTCCCGCTTCCGAAAGGCGGCGCTGCTCGAGATCACGGATGCCGTACAGCATCTGATGCTCGAAATCGGCTGCGGAGCGGCCCGCTTCGCGCGCCAGCGCGGGCACCGCCTCGATGATGGCCGGGTCGTGGCTGGCCACCATCGGGTAGCCCGAGCCGGCCATCAACACCCGCAGGCAGCGCAGGTAGGCCTCCATCACGGCGGCGGAGTCGCGATGGGCGACCGCCGCCGGTTCGTCGTAGGCGCCCTTGCACAACCGAATCCGGGCTCCCGTCGCCGCAAATTCGGCACAGTCGGCGAGGGTGCGCCGCAGGTAGGCCTGCAAAGCCAGGCCCAGCCAGGGAAAGTCGAGCCGCAGATCGCGCACGATCGACAGCGTCGAATCCGTCGTGGTGTGGTCTTCGGCGTCCACCGTGACCCACACGCCGGCCCGCCGCGCCGCCTCGCAAATCGCGTAGGCGTTCTCCCGGGCGACCTTCTCACCGTCGCGCCCCAGCGCCTGCCCCAGCGCCGACAACTTCAGCGACACCTCGAGCGGCCGAACGGGTCCGCCGTCGTGTAACCGGGCCAGGTGGTCGATCAGATCGAGGTAGACCCGCACCGCCGCGTCGGCGTCGGCCGCGTCGGTGACGTCTTCACCCAGATAGTCGATGCTGACCAAGCGGCCCGAAGCGCGAAGCGCCGCAACGCTGTCCAGTGCGCTCCCGATCGTCTCGCCGGGCACGAAGCGATGCACCACGCGGCGGGTCACCGGCAGCCCTTCGGCGGCGCGCCGCAATCCCGATCGCCGGCTGGCGGCCATGATCGCCGGCCGCAGCGTGCTGGCGAACAGCCCCGGCATCAGTCGGCCGCCATGTGCGGATACGTGTGCTGGGTCGCCGGGACGAACGTCTCCTTGAGGGTGCGGGCCGAGGTCCACCGCAGCAGGTTCAGCACCGACCCGGCCTTGTCGTTGGTGCCCGAACCGCGCGAGCCGCCGAACGGCTGGCGCCCGACGACCGCGCCCGTGGGCTTGTCGTTGACGTAGAAGTTTCCGGCGGCGAAGCGCAGGCGCTCCTGCGCGGTCAGCACGGCGTCGCGGTCGTCGGCGATGACCGCACCGGTCAGCGCGTACCGCGAGCCGGTGTCGATGACATCGAGGATTCGTTCGTAGTCGTCGTCGGGGTATACGTGCAGCGACAGCAGCGGACCGAAGTACTCGGTGGCGAACGACTCGTCGGTGGGGTCGTCGGAGAGCAGCACCGTGGGGCGCACGAAATAGCCGACGCTGTCGTCGTATTCGCCGCCCACCGCGATGGTGACGTGGGCGGCGCTCTTCGCCCGCTCGATGGCGTCGACGTTCTTGCTGAACGCCCGCCGGTCGATCAGTGCGCCGCCGTAGTTGGTCAGGTCGGTGATGTCGCCGTAGCGCAGCGCGGCCGACTCGCCCAGGAATTCGTCGCCCATCCGCCGCCAGACCGAATGCGGGACGAACGCCCGCGACGCCGCCGAGCATTTCTGCCCCTGGTAGTCGAACGCACCGCGAATCAGCGCGGTGCGCAACACATCCGGCCGCGCCGAGGGGTGCGCCACCACGAAATCCTTGCCGCCGGTCTCGCCCACCAGTCGCGGATAGCTGTGGTAGCGGCCGATGTTGGCGCCCACTTGCTGCCACAGGTGCTGGAAGGTGGCCGTCGAACCGGTGAAGTGGATGCCGGCCAGCCGCGGGTCGGCCAGCGCGACCTCGGAGACCGCGAAGCCGTCACCGGCGACGAGGTTGATCACGCCGGGCGGCAACCCGGCCGCCTCGAGCAGCCGCATGGTCAGATAGGCCGACAGCGTCTGGGTGATCGACGGCTTCCACACCACCGTGTTGCCCATCAGCGCCGGCGCGGTCGGCAGGTTGCCGGCGATCGAGGTGAAATTGAACGGCGTGATGGCATAGACGAAGCCGTCCAGCGGGCGATAGTCGCTGCGGTTCCATTCCCCGGGTCCGCTGATCGGCTGCTGCGCCAGGATCCGGCGCGCGAAGGCCACGTTGAAGCGCCAGAAGTCGATCTGCTCGCAGGGCGAGTCGATTTCGGCCTGGTAGGCGGATTTCGACTGGCCGAGCATCGTCGCCGCGGCGATCTTCTCCCGCCACGGCCCGGCCAGCAGATCGGCGGCCCGCAAGAACACGGCCGCGCGCTCGTCGAAAGGCATTGCCGCCCAAGTGTGCTTGGCGGCGGTGGCGGCGTCGATCGCCGCTACCGCCTCGGCGTGGCCGGCGTTCGTCAGGGTGCCCAACCTGGCGGAATGACGATGTGGCGCAACGACGTCGACGCGGTCACCGTCGCCCATCCGGTGTCTGCCGCCGATGACGTGCGGGAGGTCGATGGGCTGGTCGGCGAGCGCGGCCAATTCGCCGCGCAACCGGCCGCGTTCGGGCGAGTTCGGCGCATAGTCATGGACCGGCTCGTTGGCCGGCAACGGCACCTCGGTGATCGCGTCCATGTTGCCAGGATCCTCGCCGTGCCGACTCCCCGAGTTAGCCGATCGGACAAGATAGTGCCGTTGCGGTAGTACGATCGGACAATGGCGGGTGTGGGTCTGGGGCAGCTGCTGCTGGCGCTGGACGCGACCCTGGTCAGCCTGGTGGAGGCGCCGCGGGGCTTGGACCTTGCGGTCGGCTCGGCGGCGCTGATCGACAGCGACGACGTGCGGCTGGGGTTGGCGGCGGCCGCGGGCTCGGCCGACGTGTTCTTCCTGCTGGGGGTCGCCGACGACGAGGCGCTGCGGTGGATCGCCAAGCAGGCGCGCGAGCGCGTTCCGGCGGCGATCTTCGCGAAGGAGCCGTCGACCGCGTTGGTGAGCGCGGCGGTCGGGGCGGGGGCGGCGGTGGTGGCCGTCGAGCCGCGGGCGCGCTGGGAGCGGCTCTATCAGTTGGTCAATCACGTGCTGGCGCACCACGGCGACCGCGCGGACGCGGCGGAGGACTCGGGCACCGACCTGTTCGGCTTGGCGCAGTCGCTGGCCGACCGCATCCACGGCATGGTCAGCATCGAGAATGCCCAGTCGCACGTGTTGGCGTATTCGGCCTCCAACGACGAAGCCGACGAGCTGCGCCGGCTGTCCATCCTGGGCAGGGCGGGGCCGCCCGAGCATCTCGAATGGATCGGCCAGTGGGGCATTTTCGACGCGCTGCGAGCCGGCGACGGGGTGGTCCGAGTGGCCGAGCGCCCGGAGTTGGGTCTGCGCCCCCGGCTTGCCGTCGGGATCTACCAACCCGACGCGCGGCGGCCGCCGGAGTTCGCCGGCACCATCTGGGTGCAGCAGGGCAGCCAACCCCTGGCCGACGACGCCGAGGAGATCTTGCGGGGCGCGGCGGTGCTGGCCGCGCGCATCATGGCGCGGTTGGCCGCCCGGCCGTCCACCCACGCGCGGCGGGTGCAGCAGCTGTTGGGCCTGGTCGACGGCGAACCCGACGTGGATGCGGTCGCCCGCGAACTCGGCCTCGCCGCCGACGACACCGCGGCGCTGATCGGCTGGGACGCCGGGGACGACATACCGCGGCAGGTCCGGCTCGCCGACGTGATGGCGCTGAGCGCCAGCGCTTTTCGCCAGGACGCCCAGGTGGCCTCTCGCGGGTCGCGCATCTACGTCCTGCTGCCCCAGACACAGGCCCGCGCCGTGTCCTCGTGGGTGCGCGGCACCGTCGCGGCAATGCGCACGGAGCTCGGGGTGCAGCTGCGGGCCGCCATCGCCGCACCGGTCGCCGGCCTCGCCGGAATCGCCGGCGCGCGCGCCGAGCTGGACCGCGTGCTGGACAGCGCTGCGCGCCATCCTATTTCGATTCCGCAGGTGACGTCGCTGGCCGAGGCGCGCACCACCGTCCTGCTCGACGAGATCGTCACCCTGATCGGTCGCGAGCGGCGCCTGACCGACCCGCGGATCGTCGGCCTGCGGGCCGACGATCCCGTCCTGGCCGAGACGCTGCGCGTGTATCTGGACGGTTTCGGCGATATCGCGTCCGCCGCGCGGGAGTTGCGGGTGCACCCCAACACGGTTCGCTATCGCATCCGGCGTATCGAGAAGTTGTTGGACACATCGCTGGCCGATCCCGAGGCGCGGCTGCTGTTTTCGCTGGCACTGCGAGTAGCCGAAGGCGGCTGACGTGGTTTCGCCGAGGACTTTGCCGGGGTTTGCCAACCTGCGGTCGCGACCCATGCGACAATGTCACCCGTAAGGTGATGACGATGCAGGAAGCCGGTGCGAATCCGGCGCGGTCCCGCCACTGTCATCGGGGAGCGACCCTCAAGAGCCACGGCTGAAAAGCTGGAAGGCGAGGCGAGCGGCGATCCGAGAGCCAGGACACTCGCGTCATCGCGTCCTGCGACCCGGGGCGGTGCACCCCGAGAGAGCTGTCACTCACCATGTCCCGTCTCCAGGCATGGGTGGCCGTCGACGCCACCACCGATTCGGCGCCCCAGCGCCACGCTCACACCCGACCCGCCCGCATGATCTGCGCGGCAACGGCTTTGACCACTCCCCAAGGCGGCGGCCGATGACCGCCCCGATCTGGATGGCCTCCCCTCCCGAGGTGCACTCCGCGCTACTCAGCGGCGGACCCGGGCCGGGCCCGCTGCTGGCCGCCGCGGCGACCTGGAGCTCGCTGAGCGCCGAGTACGGCCAGGCCGCCGCCGAGCTGACCGCGCTACTGGGCGCGGTGCAGGCCGGGGCTTGGGACGGGCCGACCGCGGATGCCTACCTGGCCGCGCACACGCCGTATCTCGCGTGGCTGGCGCGCGCCGGCGCCGACGGCGCGGCCATGGCCGCCCAGCACCAAGCGGTGGCCGCCGCCTATTGCGCGGCGCTGGCCGCCATGCCGAGCCTGCCCGAGCTGGCCGCCAACCATGCCACCCACGCCGTGCTGGTGGCGACGAATTTCTTCGGCCTGAACACCGTCCCGATCGCGCTCAATGAGGCCGACTACGCCCGGATGTGGACACAGGCCGCCACCGTGATGAGCGTCTACGAGGGCACCGCCGCCGCTGCGGTAGCCGCCGCCCCGGAAACGACGCCGGCCCCCCAAGTCATGGCCGCCGACACGCCGGCGGCCGCTTCCTCCGTGTCGCCGCTGCCACCCGACCGGCAGAACGAGGTGCTCGACTGGCTGGAGCGGATCGGCTTCATCGACTTCTACAACAGGTTCATCCAGCCGTTCATCGATCTGCTGATGAACAACCCGTTCTTCAAAACGCTGTTCTCGGGGTTCGACCCGTGGCTGCCCGTCCTCGGCAATCCGCTGAGCTTCCTCAACCCGTTCAACATCGCGTTCGCCCTCGGCTATCCGATGGATTTCGGCTCGTACTTCGCCTATCTGGCGCAGACCTTCTCGTTCATCGCGGCCGACCTCGCCGCGGCGTTCGCTTCGGGCAATCCCGCGACCATCGCCTGGACCTTGTTGTTCACCGCCATCGAAGCCATCGGCACGATCATCACCGACACCATCGCGCTGATCAAGACGTTGCTCGAGCAGATGATCGTGCTGATCCCGGTCATCGTGCCGCTGCTGACCGCGTCGGTGATTCCGTTGGTGGTTCCCGCCCTGGCCGGTGGTCTCGCCGGCCTGACGGGTTTGGCTGGGC
>NZ_LZJJ01000452.1:0-17872 GCF_001667625.1 Mycobacterium sp. E1715 | reverse complement strand
TCGAGGTGGGCCGCCACCAGGGGACGGCCGGCCGGCCGCCGCTGACGACGTCGATACCGATCGTCAACCCGGCCACCGCGGCGAGCCCGCCGGCCCCGCACGGCCAGCCCACCGGCGCATCATGGCCCGGCCAGCCCCAGCAGTCGCCGTCGGCCTCCTTCCGCCAGCCCACGCATCTGCCCAGCGGACCACAGCCCGTCCCCCCGAGCGGTCCCACGCCGATGCATCCGCCCAGCGGGTCGATGCCGAGTTACCCGTCGGGCCCGCAGCCGCGACACCCGACCGGTGGCCAACCGGCGGCCCCGCCCAGCGGCCCGCAACACGCCCCCCAGATCTACCGCACACCGCCGAATATGCCGCCCCCGCAAGCTGGCGGCCCGGAGACGAGCCGCGTCGCCGGTGACGCCTCGAACCTGGCGACGTCGATGATGAAGATCCTGCGGCCGGGCAAGGCCGGGCTGGAGTCGACGCCGGGCGCGATCAAGATCGGCCGCGCCAACGACAACGACATCGTCATCCCCGAGGTGCTGGCCTCGCGCCACCACGCCACCCTGATCCCGACGCCGCACGGCACCGAGATCCATGACAACCGCAGCATCAACGGCACCTTCGTCAACGGGGCGCGGGTCGATTCGGCCGTGCTGCACGACGGCGACGTCGTCACCATCGGCAACATCGACCTCGTCTTCGCCGGGGGCACGCTGGCCCGCCGCGACGAGAGCGCGACCGCGACCCGCACCGGCGGCCTGGACGTGCGCGGCGTGACCTGGACGATCGAGAACAACAAGACACTGCTGGACGACATCTCGCTGGGCGCGCAGCCGGGCACGCTGACGGCCGTGATCGGACCCTCGGGCGCGGGCAAGTCGACGTTCGCCCGCCTGGTGGCCGGGTTGACGATCGGTATCGACGTCGTCAGCGGCGGCCGGCCGGCCGTCCCCTGGTGGCGGCCCACCTCGAAGGTCAGGGCGGGGCCGTCCGGATTGCCGATGTTGACGCGTAGGCCGTCCTGGATGTCGACCGTGGGCACACGCTGATGGTTGACGAATAACCCGTTGAGGCTGCCGTTGTCGACGGCGACCCATCGGCCCTGGTCGAACCGGACGATCAGATGGGTGCGGGAGATCAGCGGATGCGCGACGCGGACGTCGGCGCGAAGGTCACGCCCGATCGCTACGTCGTTGCCCGCGGCGAACGTGCGCTCGGCTCCCTCGTACCGCACCGTCAACACGGGTGGGGTTGGTCGGCTCATCACGACCAACTGTATCGGCAGCCGCGCGGATCGGGACCCCGAATCTCTACCGGACCCGCGCCACCCGGCGCAGCGCCAGTTTTCGACGGGTGGCTGGCGGGCGACCCGCCGTTCACGCCGGAGAGCGGCGATGGTTTCCCCGACGACGTTTCGATCGCCGACGGCGTGGCACCGCGGCTCGCCACCACAGACGCTCCGCCGGGCGGCGATCCGGAGAGTGGCCCACCGCGACAGCAGGCCCGGCCCGACGGGCCGTGACAGCGTGAACCGACTGTGATCGATCCCGGCGATGGTGAACAGGTGGCCCGGCGGTCCATCATTTGAATTGCGGCGCAGCCGCTTTCAGCAGCGTGTCAGCCAGCGACCGCGTGCAGGTCGCGGCGCCAGGACTGGGGCGCCGCGGTGACTTCCTTGATGAATTTTCCGATGTGTCCAATGGCCCGCCTGCCCTCGGGCAGGATGTCGGCCGCCAGCGGGAAGTCGTGAATCTGTCCGTCCCACAGATGCAGGTCGCACGGAATTCCACTGGCTTCCAAGCGCTTTGCCATGAGTTCGGCGTCGGGCAGGAGCAATTCGTCTGAGCTGGCGTGGATGGTGACCGGCGGCAAGTCGGACAGGTCGGCGTCCACCGGTGAGGCCACGGTGGACTCCTCGCGCCCGTCCACCAGCTGCGCCTGGCTGAGGTATTGCGCGAACATCGACAGCGCGCCGCGGGTGAACATCGAGCACCGGCGCGCGTTGCGGTGCCTCAGCTTTCGGCCCGGATCAGCGTCGGTGAACGGCGAGATCGTGGCGATGCCGGCGGGCCGCATCAGCTCGCTGCTGATGGCCAGCAGCGTGGTCATGAACGCCAGGTACCCCCCGGCGGAGTCGCCTGCCACGACCACCCGGTCGCCGTCGAAGCCGCGATCTTGCAGCCAGCGAAGGCCGCTCATCCCGTCCTCGATCGCGTCGGTGATCTGATGGTTGGGCAACTTTCGATACCCGACCGTGAGAACTGCGGCGTCCGCGGCCTTGGAAAGGCGCGTGACGACCGACCGGTGGGTGTTGAGACCGCAAGTGAGGAAGGCGCCGCCGTGCAGATACAGAATCGCGCGATCAGTCGAGGCACCCGGCGCGCAAACCCACTCGGCCGCGCAGTTTTCCAGCCGGACCGGTTCGATCTTCGCCGAGATGCCGAACCGCGGCAGCAATCCCGCCAAGCCATCGACGTATTCGAACGGCCAGTGCAAGTTGGGGGTAAAAGCCCACGCGCGCACCGTGGTTTTCACGATCAGCCTGCTGGCCAACGCGACCGCGAACGACTGCGGGCTATGGCGATGGTGGACTCGCCGCTTCATTGCGCCACTTGGCAATAAGCGATGCGGATCGGTGCTCACCATTGCGCTCCCTCCTAAGTGCGCACCGAATACCCGCCCTGGGGCGCGAATAACTTCAGGTGAAGGCGGCACGAATGTTGGCTACATCACGGTTTACCACCCGTGTCCGGTGGGTATAAAGCGACATTCTGCGATTCCCGGCCCGGGCATCGACCAGCTTCGCCCGGTGGCCCAAGATATGAACAATGAAGGACGAAACGCGCGCTGACGCGCTGCTCGGCGACCGCGTCGCGGTGGTCACAGGCGGTGGCGGCGGCATCGGTGCGGCGACCGCGCGGCTGTTCGCCCACCAGGGCGCACATGTGGTCATCGTCGACATCGACGGCGGGCTTGCGGCACGGACCGTCGACGAGATCGCCGCCGCGGGTGGGTCGGCGGTGGCGGTGGTCACGGACGTCCGCGACGCTGCGGCGGTCGACGACATGGCGCGATCGGTGCTGGATCGCTACGGCCGGGTGGACGCGCTGGTGAACAACGTCGGTCACTGGCTGCGCCATCCGGGGAACTTCGCCGACACCGATCCCCAGCTCTGGGACGAGCTGTACCGCATCAACCTGCACCACGTCTTCCTCGTCACCCACGCGTTCCTGCCCGCGATGGTCGCCCGCCGGGCCGGCGCGATCGTCAACGTGTCCTCCGTCGAGGGGCTGCGCGGTTACCCCGAGGATCCGGTCTATGCCGCGTTCAAGGCCGCGGTCATTCAGTTCACCCGAAGCCTCGCGGTTCAGGTGGGCGGGCATGGGGTGCGGGTCAACGCGATTGCGCCCGACGTCACCGAATCCCTGCAGGTGCCCTACTCGCAGTGGCTGTCTCACGAGGAACAGGCCCAGTGGCCCCAGTGGGTTCCGGTCGGCCGGATGGGCGAGCCCGAGGACCAGGCCCGCGTGATCTTGTTCCTGGCCTCGGATTTGTCCGCATTCGTCACCGGCCACACCATTCCGACCGACGGCGGTACCGGCGCGGCGGGCGGGTGGTTCCGCTCGTCGCGCCGGCCCGACCGGGAATGGACGAATCGGCCCATCGCGCCGTGATCGCCGAAGCAGTCCTCACACCAAGCCCAATGCGGCGTTCTCCGCACGGATCCGCACCCTGAGCACGATCGCGTTCGCGATGCTGAACGCGATCGCCGTGAGCCACGCCGAGTGAACGAGCGGCAGCGCCGCCACCTCCGCAGCGACCGCCGCGTAATTCGGGTGGCGTACCCAGCGATACAGCCCGTCGCGGACCAACGGCGCGCCCGGGATGACGATCAGCCTCGGGTTCCAATGCCTGCCGAGCACGGCCACGCAGCGCCAGCGCACCACCGTGCTGAGCACCACGACGGTGAGCATCGGCCACCCCAGCCACGGGATGAACGGCCGGGCGAGGGCCCAGGTCTCCACGACGCACGAGGCCAGCAGCAGGGTGTGCATACTGACCATCGCCGGGTAATGGTCACGGCCGAACTCCTTGCCGCCATGGGCCAGTGACCATTTGGTGTTTCGTTGCGACACTGCCAGCTCGACCAGACGTTCCGCGCCGACGGCCAGGATGAATAGGTAGTAGTACATGGTCTCGCCCCTCACCACTGCAGCAGGAGCAGCTCGAAGCTGAAACCCGGCCCCATCGCCAGCATGACGCCGTACGACCCTGCGGCCGGCGGTTCCGCGAGGGTCCGGCGCAACACGTCGAGCACCGACACGGAGGAGACGTTCCCGTTGTCCCGCATCGACTCTCGGCTGTGAACCATGGCCTCCGGCGGTAGGTCCAGGGCCTCCTCGATCGAGTCGAGCACCTTGGGGCCGCCGGGATGACACACCCAGGTGGCGATGTCCGCGAGCGACAACCCGTGGTCGGCGAGGAAACCGTCGACCTCGCCCCTCAGATAGGTTTCGGCCATCTTCGGGACGTCGCGCGACATCACGAGCTGGAATCCGCTGGAGCCGACGTTCCACCCCATGACGTCGACCGTCTCCGGAACCACGCGGCTGCGGGTGGCGAGCACCCGCGGACCGGCTTTGCCGTTCAACGGGTTTCGATCTGACCCCGCGGCGACGATCGCGGCGGCGCCGTCGCCGAACAGGGACACCCCGATCAGCGCGGGGATCGAGGTATCGTCCCGCTGCAGCGTGAGGGAACACAACTCGACCGACAGCAGCACCGCCACGTCGCGAGGGTAGCCATGCAGGTAGTCGTGGACGCGCGCCATCCCGGCCGCGCCGGCCACACAGCCGAGGCCGAACAGCGGGACGCGTTTGACGTTGGGCCGCAGCCCGATTCGGGTCATCAGCCGCGCGTCGATGGTGGGCACCGCGATGCCGGTGCTCGATACCACGACAATGGTGTCCACCTCGTGCGGTTCGATGCCAGCTTCTTCCAACGCCGAACGTATCGCGCGCTCGCCGAGGTCGACGGCGACCTCGAGGTAGGCGTCGTTCGCCTCGGTGAACCCGCTCAGCCGCGGGTAGCGCGAGAGCGGTAGCGCCAGGCTGCGCTGGTCGACCCCCGTTGTCTGCGCGAAACGCAGGAACCTCGGGTCGGTGAATTCGGTTAATTCCCTGGCGACTTCGTCCTGCTTGTAGCGGTGTGGGGTGAAGGCCACCGCGGCCCCGGCGATATGCGGTGCGCCGCGTCCACGCTGAGCGGCCCCGCTGGGGGAAGTGAGATGTGTTGTTGCAGTCATGCCTATGCCGACGGGCGGCCCCACCGGGCGGTTCAGATAAAGGCGGTCGGCGTGAGATGAACCACAGACCGGCGCCTGCCGTTAACCAAGCGATAGGGGGATGAGGGGTAGCACGAATTCAGTGTTTCTGTGCGGGACGGAATCGGGCCTGATCGTCGATGATCGTCACCGGTATGCCGTTGAGCGCGCCGTTGCCCGACGGCTCGTCGATAAACGTCGGCGGGGAAAGCACATTCGTGTTCGCTCCCGGCGATCCGTTGGCCACCGCCATGCGGGTGCCCGGCTTGCCATGCCCCCAGCCGTGCGGCATCGACACCACGCCCGGTTTGATCGCTTCGGTGACCTCGACGGGCACCTTGATCTCGCCGGCCGCCGATTTGACGGTGACGACGTCATTGTCCGTGACGCCGCACCTGGCCGCGTCGTCGGGATGAATCAGCAACGTGCACCGGTCCTTTCCCTTCATCAGCGCGGGCACGTTGTGTAGCCAGGTGTTGTTCGAGCGAAGGTGCCGGCGGCTCACCAGAACCAGCGGCTCGGCCGGTCGTTCCATTCTGGCGGCCAGCCGCGGTAGGTCATCGAGAAGGTACTGCGGCGCCAACCGGATCTTCTTGTCGGGTGTCCCCAGGATGTCCGGGAGTTGCGGCACCATCGGTCCGAAGTCGATGCCGTTGGGGTTGGCCTTGAGCAGATCCAGCGTCAACCCGCCGGGATTCTTGCCGTACTGGTCCCCGAACGGTCCGGTTCGCAGCGTCAGGTCCAGCATGCGCTCGGGGCCACCATGCTCGTACAGCTTGCGGATCTCCGCACCGTCGAGGCCTTGGGTGAATGCCAGGTAATCGAAGAACCCGTCGTCGATCGTGGCGACGTCGACATCTTCGGCCGGCGTGCCGGCGCACAGGCCGGTGAGGCGGATCAGGATCTCCCATTCGTGCGGGCGGTCGCCCGGATCGAACACGGGCGGCGAGTAATTCGCGATGCTGTGGATCGCGAAGAGCAGGATGAGATCGTCGTGGTGCGGTTGCTCGAGCGGCGACAGGCCGGGCAGGATCACGTCGGCGTGCCGCGTCGTCTCGTTGAGCCAGAGGTCAACGGAGATCATCGCTTCCAGCATCGGCAGCACCTCGTCGAGCTTGTCGCCGCCGGGCGTGGACAACACCGGGTTGCCCGCGACCGTGATCAGCGCCTTGAGTTGCCCGTCGCCCGGGGTGGCGATCTCCTCGGCCATGCAGGACACCGGGGCCTGGCCCAGCACCTCCTTCGCCCCGCGCACGCGGGTGTGCCAGCGGCCGAATTCCGGGAGACCGCCCTCGAGGCCGGGCAGCGGCTGAGTGGTGATCGACCAGGCCGCCGGCTTTGGGAACATCGCTCCCCCGGGTACGTCGAAATGCCCGGTCAGGATGTTGACGACGTCGACCAGCCAGCTGGCCAGGCTGCCGAACTCCTGATTGCACAACCCGATTCGGCCGTACACCACCGACCTTTCGGTCCCGGCGAGCTCGCGGGCCAGACGCCGGATCCGGTCCTCGGCGATGCCCGTGACCGCGCTGACGCGCTCCGGTGGCCAATCCGCGGCGACCCGCCGCATCGTGTCGACGCCGTCCACGTGCGGCCCGGGATGGATCAGGTCTTCGTCGAACAGGGTGTGCGCCACCGCCAGCAACAGCGCGGCGTCGGTACCCGGCACGATCGGAAGCCATTCGTCGGCCCGGGCCGCCGTCTGCGTGCGGACCGGGTCGATCACAATGACCTTGCCGCGCTTGCGGATCCCCTCGATCAGGCCCATCACGTCGGGCGCGGCCAGCAGCGACCCCTGCGACGCGGCGGGGTTGGCGCCCATGATGACCATCAGATCGGTGCGTTCGATGTCGGGGACGGGGAAGTTCCACCAGAGGCCGTACATCAGATGCGACGACAAATTCTTCGGCCACTGGTCGACGGTGCCCGGCGAATACGTGACCGGCATCCCCGACATCCCCATCAGCACGCCCGCGTAGCGGGCGAGGGAAAACGAGTGCGCCAGCGGGTTGCCGGTGTAGGCGGTGACCGCCCCGATCCCGTACTTGGAGATCACGGGCGTCAGCAACTCGGTGCAGCGGCGAAACGCCGCGTCCCAGCTCACCTCGCGCCATTCGCCGTCGACCTTGATCATGGGCCGGCGGATGCGGTCGGGGTCGTCGTGCAGCGCGGCAAGTGAGACGCCCTTCGGGCAGATGTGCCCGCGGCTCCACACGTCGTCGCGGTTGCCCCGGATGCTGGTTACCTTGCCGCCGTCGACGTGAATGTCCAAGCCGCACATGGCTTCACAGAGGGGGCAGGTCCGCAGGTGCCTGCCGTCTTCGCCCGTCTTCACCCACCCACTGTATTCCGCTACCGACCGTCGCGGAAGTCCCAAAATTCGGGGTCAGGCCGCCCAGGGGCCGATGCCGCCGACCCTGTCGATGCGAATGCGGGTCAGGAACCCGGGCGGCGCGCCGTCCGGCGGGAACTTGGTACTCGGGTCGCCCAGAATCGGGTTGAGTTGGGCGAGAAGCTCGGGTGCGCCGCCCTCGACGATCCGTGCGGTCCCGGCGATCGAGAGGTAGGGCCGCATTCCGGTGTGCGCCCCGTCGAGCGACACGATGGTGACGGCCACCCGGGGGTCGTTGCGGACGTTGCGAACTTTCTTGTGAGCGGCCAGGTGCGCGGTGACGAGTTCGTCCCCGTCGGGGGTGGACTGCAAGGCGACCCACACCAGGCTGACTTGGGGGCTGCCGTCGGGGTTCAGGGTCACCAGGGTGGCGTCGGCGCCCCTGCCAATGAGGTCGCGGGCGGCGTCATTGAGTTCCATGCGTTGTTCTACGGCCCCGGGCCGGGATTCATTCCCGCATGCGGAATAAGCGGCGCCGAACGCCGCGTTCCCGATCCCATAGCCGATCTTCTATGCACATTTGAATTTGGCCAGTTGGCTGTACAAGTGCGAGGCGGCGGTCCTAGCGTCGACGCCAGAAACTCGTCGGGAAGGGAGCTGGCTCGTTGAGCACCGAACCGGGTCCCGCGCGCCATCGGTATGCGCGATGAGCGATCCTCAACACCCCTCGGGCATCGAGTATCTCCGCGCCGCAGTCCTTGATCGACTGGACGCGCAGCCGTTCGAGGACTGGTCCCCCGCGCTGCTGCGCGCCCTGATCGCGATCTTCGACCTGAACGGCGTGACACCTTCCGACCGCCTCGGTTTTCGGCCCCACATCGTGAAGTAGCGGTTGCGCTTTCGCGTATTAGGCTGCGCCCGAGGAGTCACGACGGTGGAGAACTGGGAATTGGTGGCGCGCGAGCGGATCCGCGACACCCTGGCGCGATACAACTGGGCGGGTGACGCCGGCGACGTGGCGGGCCTCGCCGAGACGTTCTGCGCCGACGGCGTCCTGGAGATTCGCGGCCTCGAGCCGCTGCTCGGCCGTACTTCACGGTGTTCACCCACGCCGGCCTTGACCATTTCGGCCGGTACCGCGACATGTTGGTGCCCGACGGCGACGCCTGGCTGATCAGGCATCGCAAGGTGTCGACCGACTGGGCCGCCCCCGACTCGGCCATGGCGAGGCGGTCGGCGCGCGGCTGAGTCCTGCGCCCCGGTGAACACCGGTGGCGATTTCGTTGAATGTCTCGCTCACATGTTTGCCTGAGACGGCGAAACGGCTACAGATAGAAATCACACCTAGAGATTGCGGTCGACCCTGATTGCGTTCGCCGGTGGGGCCCGGCGCTGACCAGAGGTCATGTGACCAGCGGTCAGAGCACACAAACGGGACGAGCGGATATGCAACGACTCAGTGGATTAGACGCGTTCTTCCTCTACCTCGAATCACCGACGCATCCGCTCAATGTTTGCTGCATCCTGGAGCTGGACCCGGCTCACGTCCCGGGCGGCTACACCTTCGGACAGTTTCGGGACGCGCTGGCGGCGCGGGTGGACGCGGTGCCCGAATTCCGTCTCAAGCTGGCGGACAACCAGCTGAACTTCGATCACCCAGTCTGGGTCGACGACGACCGTTTCGACCTCGCACGCCACCTGCAGCGGGTCGCCCTGCCGGCGCCCGGAGGATCGAGGGAGTTAGCGGAGATCTGCGGGCACGTCGCCGGGCTGGCGCTGGACCGCGATCGCCCGCTGTGGGAGATGTGGGTCATCGAGGGGCTGCACGGCGGTGACGCGCTCGCCGTCGTCCTCAAGGCCCACCACGCGGTGGTCGACGGGATCGGCGGGGCCAATCTGCTGGCCCAGTTGTGCAGCACCGCGCCGGACGCCCCGGCCCCGAAGCCCGCCGCCCGTTCCGGCGGGGCGCATCCCCTGCAGATCGCCGCGTCCGGACTGATCGGCGCCGGACTGCGGCCGTGGCGCCTGGCCAAGGTGGTGCCGGCAACCGCGCTGACGCTGGCGCAAACGCTGCTGCGGGCCCGCGGCGGCGGGCAGACCATGGCCGCCCCGTTCGCGGCGCCGCCGACGTCGTTCAACGGCCCCTTCACGCGGCGCCGCAACGTCGCCTTGACCACCCTTGACCTCGATGACGTCAAGACGGTCAAGAACAGGTTCGGCGTCACCGTCAACGACGTGGTGACCGCCCTGTGCGCGGGCGCGTTGCGGCAATTCCTGGTGGACCGCGACGAGCTGTCCGACAGCCCGTTGGTGGCCAGCGTGCCGGTTTCGGTGCGGGGCAAGTCCGACCGGCCGGGCCGCAACCAGACCACGTGGATGCTGTGCCGGCTGGAGACCCATATCGAGGATCCGGCCGAACGGCTGAGGCGCATCGCTCAGGGCAACGCCGCGGCCAAGGACCACGCCGCCGCCATGGGGTCCAGCCTGCTGCAGGACTGGACGCAAGTGGCCGGACAGACCATGTTCGGCACGGCGAAGAAGCTGCTGCCCCGGATACCGCTGCCCGATAAACCGCCGCACAACCTGGTGCTGTCCAACGTGCCCGGACCGCAGGAACAGCTCTACTTCATGGGCTGCCGGGTCGACGCCATGTATCCGCTCGGCCCGATCATCGGCGGCGCCGCACTCAACATCACGGTCATGTCGCTCAACGGCCGCCTGGGCATCGGCCTCATCTCCTGCCCCGACCTGGTTGCCGACCTCTGGGACCTCGCCGACACCTTTCCCGCAGCGCTCAAAGAGCTGCTGAATTGCAGTGAATCGAGCCACCAGCAGAGCTGACCGCCACGCCATGGCAAGGTGACACCCGTGGCAGACACCGTTACCCAGCAAGACCTGCGCGAAATCAGCACTCCCAAAGGCGCTTTGCGCTACTACGACTGCGGCCCGCAATCCGGCCCGGTGTTGCTGTTCCTGCACGGCTCCGGACCGGGCGTCACCGGGTGGCGCAACTTCCGCGGCATACTCCCCGCGTTCGCCGAGCGATTCCGCTGCCTGATCCTGGAGTTTCCCGGGTTCGGCGTCAGCGACGACTTCGGCGGTCACCCGATGGTGACCGCGTTCGGCACCGTGCAGCCCTTCCTGGACGCGCTTGGCGTCCAGCGGGTGCACATCGTCGGGAACTCGATGGGCGGCGGCGTCGGCATCAACTTCGCCACCCACAACCCGGACCGCGTCGACCGGTTGGTCACCATCGGCGGCATCGGGACCAACATCTTCAGCCCGAGCCCCAGCGAGGGCATCCGGCTGCTGCAGGAGTTCGTCGAGGATCCCACCCGGCAACGCCTGGTCGACTGGCTGAAATCGATGGTCTACGACCAGGCGCTGATCACCGAGGAGCTGGTCGAGGAACGCTGGGAGCTCGCCACCGACCCGGACACGCTGGCCGCCGCGCGCCGCATGTACGGCAAAGCGGCCTTCGGCGCGATGAACGCCGCGATGGCCGCGTCCGACCGGCCGATGCCGTGGGCCGTCATGCACAAGCTGACCGCGCCGACCCTGCTGACCTGGGGGCGCGACGATCGCGTGAGCCCGCCGGACATGGCGCTGATTCCGATGCGCACCATCCCGAATGCGGAGCTGCACATCTTTCCGAACTCCGGGCACTGGGCGATGATCGAGGCCAAGGAGGCGTTCGAGAGCACCGTGCTGGCGTTTCTCTCTAGGGTCTAGAGCGGCGATCGCGAGCGCGGCGAAGCCGGGCGATGCGGGTCGCCGCCATCGGGCCGGCGATCGCGAGCGCGGCCGAATCTCACTCCGCCGCGACCGACCCCGCCAGGCCCGCGGTCAGCAACGCGTGGGCGGCGGGATTGCCGTCCAGAATTCGGCTGGTCCGCGCACCGATCCGCCATTGCCCGCCGACCCGGACCAGCTCGAAATGGTTTGCGGTGCAACGCCATACGCGATATCCGTCGCCGTCGCGGATCAGTACCAGGGACTCACACAGTGCCACCGCCGAATCGCCGCTGACGGTGACGACGCACGGCCCCAGGAAGTGACAGCACCCCTTGGCCACCAGCTTCTGGTGGGCCGACGACTCGACCATGGCGTGCACGGCGGCCCGGCCCTCCATGCGCCAGCCGTCGACGTCGTAGCTGCCGTCGCTCGCCCACAGTCCCGCAGTGGCCTCGGCATCCCCGGCGTCCACCGCAGGACCGTACGAGGCGATCAGGCGGGCGATGTCGCGCTCGTCCTCGAGTCGGCGCAGCCGCGCGGACAGCTCGTCGATGTCACTCATGGTTGCTCCTCATCGCCGGGATCGCGGCGGCCGGCCGCTGCTGATCCCCCACACGTTAGGACGCACGGCTAGACCATCGAGGGCGTACCGGCTTCCCTCCGCTGCGTGGGTAACCACCTCGGCCCATTGGGGTTTGCTCAATCTGCGAATCAGGCGGCCCGAACATTTTGATCGAGCGGCCCTAACAGCCGCGATCACTTGTTACATGTTCTTTACCCGTACCCGTCTCAAGTTGCTGGGTCCTTGACCCCGGGTTAGGTTGGTCGGGTTTGCAGTCGTCGGCCAGCGTCGGTCGGCGGCATTCCCTCGCGAATAACCGCGAAGCAACCATTCGTCTTGTGCTTGAAAGGGGTTGCGCGTGCGACAGCTTTCGCCGCTGCGGGTCATCTCGACGGGGCTCGGGGCCGCCGCGGGACTTGGCGACGCGGCCGCCAAGTTGGCCGCCGCCGGCCTTGACGTCGCCACGCTGCCCGTCCGCGTGGGCGCAAAGGTGCTCGCCGGTGACGTTTCTCGCTCCACGCTGAGCCGGCGGTGCGGGCGCGGCGAGGGCCGCCTGTGGATCGAGGTGCGCGGCGTCGACGGTATGAGCGGGGCGGCGCGTGGTCGCGCCGTCGTTGCCGCGCTGCGGGCCCAGCCCGGCGTCACCCGGGTCAGCCTGAACCGTCCGTTGTCGCGAGCCGTTGTCGAGATCGACGACGACGCGGCATCGCTCGACGACCTCTGCTCGGTGCTCGACGACCTCGAAAAGGATTACGGGACAAGCGACTCAACGCGGCCTGACAGCCTGCCCGGCGACGGGTTGCTGTTGGTCACGCGCGGCGCGATGGTCGCCGTCAACGCCGCCGGGTTCGCGGTCGCGGTCGCCGGCCGGGCGTTGCGGTTGCCGGCTGCGCCGATCGCCGTCGAGGCCGTGTCGGCGATCGCGAATCACCAACCGTGGCTGCGTCGCGCGCTCGAGGGCGGGATCGGCCCCGGCGCAACGGACACCGCATTGTCGGTGTTCAGCACCGCCGCACATGTCGTCACGTTGTCACCGGCGAAGCTGTCCGTCGACCTGGCGATGCAAGGTTTCAAGGCCGCCGAGTCCCGTGCCGCCGCTCGGGCATGGGCCCGCTATGAGCCGGAATTGGCCCGGCATGCCGACGAATCGGAACTGCACCACTTGCCGCGCGCGGTTCCCGCCCCGGCCGGCCCGATCGAACGTCATGGGAAGCGCGTCGCGTGGGCCCAGCTGATCGGTGTCGGCCTGACGGGGGGGCTCACGCGCAACGTCACCATGGCGTCCAACGCCGCGCTGGCGACCTCGCCGAAGGCGATGCGCACCACGCACGAGGCGTTCGCCACCACCCTCGGGCGCGGCCTGGCCGACCGGCACGCGGTGCTACCCCTGCGGCCCGAAAGCCTGCGGCGGCTCGACAAGGTCGATGCGGTGCTGATCGATCCCCGCGTGCTGTGCGACGCCCAGATGCGGGTGGTTCGCGTCCGCGGCGCCCGCGACGACGACATGCTGACGGCCTGGGCCCGTGCGCAGGCGCTGCTCGACGAGGGCCCGGCCCCGGGCTGGCACCGCAGTCCCGTGGACGCCACCGACGGAGGGGACGGCGGCGATGCCGTCGAGGCGCTCATCGCCCCGGCCCCACACCCGCTCGCGGCGGCGCTGATCACCCGCGCGCGCGACTCCGGGGCGCGCCTGGTGTCGGTCGACACCGACCTGCTCGGTGACCTGCGTCCCGCCTTCGACGACGTCCACCCGGTCGGCGGCGGCGACATCGACGGCGCCCTCGCCGATGCGGTGTCCGCGCTGCAACGGGACGGGCACACCGTCGCGGCGCTGTCCTCTGCTGGCGCGCAGGCCCTTTCGGGCGCCGACGTGGCGCTGGGTATCAGGCCGGGCGCCGATGCCCCGCCGCCCTGGAACGCCGACCTGATGCTCGACGACCTGGCCGGAGCGTGGCGGGTGCTGCATGCGCTACCGGCGGCCAGGAGGGCGAGCCAGCAGGGCATCGCGATCTCGGTGGGCGCCTCGGCGCTGGGCGCGTTGTTCATGGTGCCCGGGGTGCGCAGGTTGCGCGGACCGGGCCCGGTGACCATCGGCGCCGTCGCGGGGCTGCTGTCGGGATACCTGTTGGCGCTCGGCACGATTCGCACACCCGTGCCCCGGCCGGCGCCGGCGTTCGAGTGGCACGCGATGTCGGCGGAGCGGGCCCGCGAAGTGCTGGCGTCGCTGCGCGACCCCGACGAGCCCGCCGCCGCAGCGGATCCCGAGCAAGACGGCGCGGGGTTCCCCGCCGCGGCGTGGGAATTCGCCAGGGCCGCCTTCGCCGAGCTGACCGGTGACCCGTTGACACCAATCCTCGGATTGTGCTCGGCGGCCACCGCGGTGCTGGGGTCGCCGACCGACGCGGTACTGGTCGGCACGGTGCTGACCGGGAACGCGTTACTGTCGACGGCCCAACAGCTTCGGGCCGAGAACCGGCTGAACCGCCTGCTTGCTCAGCAGACCCCGCCGGCCCGCGTGGTCACCGAGGAGCCCGGCGACGCACGCGGCTACCGAGAAGTCGTCATCGAGCAGCTGCGGCCCGGCGACGTGATCGAGGTACGCAGCGACGAGGTGGTGCCCGCCGACGCCCGAGTGATCGAAGCGCACGACCTCGAGGTCGACGAATCCTCGCTGACCGGTGAATCCCTTTCGGTTCAGAAGCAGGTCGAGGCGACGCCCGGGGCCGAACTGGCCGAGCGCCGCTGCATGATCTACGCCGGCACCACCGTGGTGGCCGGCACCGCGGTCGCGCTGGTCACCGCCGTCGGGGCCGACACCCAGAGCCGCCGCGCCGCCGAACTGGCGTCGGGCGAACTGCCGACGGTCGGCCTGCACCATCAACTCAGCCAGTTGATGAGCCGCGCCTTCCCGTTCAGCGCGGGCGGCGGCATCCTGGTCGGTGCGCTCGGCCTGCTGCGCGCCGGCGGCCTGCGCCAAGCCCTCGGCAGCGCCATCGCCGTCGCCGTGGCGGCCGTGCCCGAGGGCATGCCGCTGATGGCCACCCTCGCCCAGTCCGCTTCGGCCCAGCGGCTGGGCGAATGCGGTGCGCTGGTGCGGGTGCCGCGCGCGGCCGAGGCGCTCGGCCGCGTCGAGGTGGTCTGCTTCGACAAGACCGGAACGCTGAGCGAGAACCGGCTCCGCGTCGCTGAGGTGCACCCGGCGGCGGGCCATTCCCGCGATGACGTCCTGCGGTGCGCCGCCCAGGCCGCACCGGCGGACGACGGCAACCCGCACGTGCACGCCACCGACGAAGCCATCATCAAGGCGGCCGACGCGGTGGCGGGGTCCGCTCCGCGACCCGGGCCCGACGCGCACCTGCCGTTCCGGTCGGGCCGGGCGTTCTCGGCGTCGGTGACGGGTACCCAGTTGACCGTCAAGGGCGCACCGGAAGTGGTCCTGGCGGCCTGCGGGGAAGCGGGCGGGGAGGCGGACAGCGCGGTCGCGGCCCTGACGACGGCGGGGCTGCGAACGATCGCGGTGGCCCAACGCCGCCTGACCGCGGCGCAGGCGCGAGCGTTGCGCAAAGACCCCGACGGCATCACCGGTTTGTGCGCGACCGGCTTGACGCTCACCGGTTTCCTGGGCCTGTCGGACACCCCGCGCCCAAAGGCGCCCCAACTGCTGGCGGACCTGGCCGCACGCGGCGTCGCGATCCGGCTGATCACCGGCGACCATCCCGTCACCGCCACGGCCATCGCCCGCGAACTGGGGATGTCGGTGAGCGCGGACCAGGTGATCACCGGGTCCGAGTGGAACGCCCTGTCGCGGCACGACCAGCAGGGCGCGGTCTCCGAGCGGGTGATCTTCGCCCGGATGTCGCCCGAGAACAAGGTGCAGGTAGTCCAGACGCTCGAGCGCAGCGGGCGGGTGAGCGCCATGGTCGGCGACGGCGCCAACGACGCCGCCGCCATCCGGGCGGCAAGCGTCGGCGTCGGTGTGGTCGCGCGCGGCAGCGACTCCGCCCATACGACCGCCGACCTGGTCCTCACCGACGGCCGCATCGAGACGCTGGTGGCCGCCATCGACGAGGGACGCCGGCTGTGGCGCGGGGTCCAGGCGGCCGTCGCCGGCCTGCTGGGTGGCAACGCCGGCGAGGTGATTTTCTCGGTCATCGGCACGGCGCTCACCGGAACCTCCCCGCTCAACACCAGGCAGTTGCTGCTGATCAACATGCTCACCGACGCGTTGCCCGGCCCGGCGGTCGCGGTCAGCACGCCGGCGGGGCCCGTGCAACGCGTCGGCCGCGGCATCGACGAAGGCGCCCTCCGACGAACCGTCGCCGCGCGGGGGGCGCTGACCGCCACCGCCGCCACGACGGCCTGGGCGATGGCCTCGGTCACCGGGCTGCCGCAGCGGGCCTCCACCGTCGCTTTGATCTCGTTGGTCGCCGTCGAGCTGGGCCAGACGGTGGTCGATTCGCACGCGCCGTTGGTGCTGCTCACCGCCGCGGGCTCGTTCGCCGCATTCACCGCGATGATCAGCACCCCGGGAATCAGCCAACTCCTGGGCTGCACGCCGGTCGGCCCCCTGGGCTGGGCGCAGGGGCTGGGCACCGCCACGGCCGCCGTCCTCGCCGTCGCCGCCACGAACCGGCTGCGGCAGGGCCGCCGGGACGACGACTCACCGCCCACCGCCGACGACCCCGAACTCGACGAATCCGCCACTGCCCCGCAATCGCCGCAGCACAACGGATCCCGGGCGCCGCACACCGCACTGCTCCAAGCTCCCGCCAAGGCCGCGCGTGCGCTGAGATTGGTGGACCGCGAACAGCATCGGATTTCGGCGGAGGCCGTCACCGATCGGCCGTGAGTCCCTCAGTCACGGTCACCGCGCGGCCTGATGAACACGCCTTCCGCACCGACCGTCATCCCCCGGGCGTCGGTGATCTCCCCCTTCGCGAAGATTTTCACGCCCTCGACGCGGTCGACCCACGCTTGTGCCCGCACCAGACCTAGCGGGGTCCCCCGGACATAGCGCAGCGTGAGCGTGCCGGTATAGGCCGGTCGACCGGGTTCGTGCGCAGTCGCGCCCAGGACGTGGTCGAGGACCAACGCGCACACCCCGCCATGGACGTGTCCTGGCGGGCCTTCGTAAGCGGCGCCCAGCGTGATCTCCGTCCAGACGACACCACCGGCGTCGCGGTGAATGACCAGCGGCGGTGCGACGGGGTTGCGCGCGCCGATCATCACGTTGCCGGAGGCGACGGGTTGTCCATCGGGGGCTTGGCGAACACCGAACGAGCCCGGCATGAGACTTTCGCTCAATTGCTCCACGGCGCAATCGATGTGCGTCTTCGCCGCCGCAACGGTACCGGCGTCGGCCTCGGTGCGGATCGTCACGTCGATCAGCCGGCGAACGGACTGGGCGAGCGGTTGATATGCCGGTGCGCCGCCGCCGTCGGCTCCCATCATTCCCGCCGTCCCTTGCCGCGCGAAGCGCGCAAGCGCGGTGAGCGTTCAGTGAATCGCCCGCTCATGTCGCCTTCTGCGAGAGGCCGGCGAACCCGGCGCCGACCACGACGACGTCGACCGGCTCCGCGCTACTCACAGGCACAGACTGTATGTCCTGTCACCCCGACTGCCCGGGGCCGGTTCCCGGTCACCGGACACTGTGGTGACGTTGTCCCGGCCATCGGGCTCGCGCGTTTTTGGGAGGCAGACGGTTCCTGCGACCCGGGGGCCCGATGTGGCGTGCCAGGCCCGGCCGTGAGCGCCGAATTGTGCATTCAAATCTCACCGCTTTTGCTTCCGCTCATCGGGAACAGCTTCGGCTGAGACACCAACTGCGGTAGACCATTACTAAGCCCCCCAGACGTAAGGACACCAACATGAGCGAGCGGGTACTCGACCGGGTCGTGGCGATGGCGGATCAGTTGCGCGGCCAGGGCCCCGA